>NZ_JAESLH010000009.1:0-2362 GCF_017892545.1 Staphylococcus sp. GDY8P67P | reverse complement strand
ACTCAACAACACACTAACGCGGGAAATTGGAATAAGCAATTAGTATAATGAGAGTATAATGTTGGTATAACGTTAGTATAATGATGCTTTTTTTCATTATATTTTTTATGTACTTTAAACCTGCACGCTTATGTGAATTAGAAAAAGCTTAATCGCATTTCATAGATTGACCTCCCAATAACTACGTGGTGTTATTGGGAGGTCAATCTATTTCATTTGCGTTAAGCTTTTGATCTACATTAAGCGTGCAGGTTTTTTGTCTATTTGTAGACGATTTTATGTTATACTAGTCCTTGAAAGAATAATAATCAGATAATGCATTTTCTTGTTTTTCATTTGCCTCTTGCTCAAAGTTCCCAAATTCGAGTAAGAGGTATTTTTGTTTTTGGTCGTCGCCTCTCATTAGTAGTTCAGGGTTTAACATTAATACTCCAGTTTTTCTTTTTATAATATTTCCTTCTTCTAAGATTTTAAGTGTTGTTATTACTGTTTGTAGACTTGTTCCTGTAGCTTTTGCTATTTCTCTTGTTGTAGCTATCATTGTATTGTTACTTAAGTGGACATTATCTAGGATATAGTTAACGATTTTAAGTTTTTTTCCGCCAATCATATCTAACATACTTATTAATTGCACTATATATGCCTTTACGAAGTTACCAGACGTTTGTTTACGGTATAACTTGTCTACCTCTATGACTTCTCCACTTTCTTCGTCTATGAGCCTCTGAGAGCCTTTATAGACTGTTCCATATCTTTCTTTCATCTTTTTCTCACTCCTTATTTTAAACTATTCTAACTATATCATAACTGTTCTAAAAAAAAAAGAACATTTGTTAAAAGAAATTAGAACAAAATGAGTGAAAAATTAGAACAAACAAATTCCTTATAAACCTTATCATCTCAACCTATATTAAGATTTTACCTAGTTGAATCTTCTTTTCTATATAAAGCGTCGGAGCATATCAGGGGGTTATCTAACGTAAATGCTACCCTTCGGCTCGCTTTCGCTCGGCATTGACGTCAGATACTGCACCCCCTGAACCCCCATGCTCCAACAGCAAAAAGGAAACTTTTTGCTGCTTTTCCGACGCTTATTCGCTTCGCTCATATTTATATAGAAAAGAAGTGAATGCGCAAAAGACATAATCGATTCACAAAAAATAGGTACACGAAAAACAAGTTAAGGGATGCATAAACTGCATCCCTTAACTTACTTATTAAATAATTTATAGCTATTGAAAAGAGATAAGAATTGTTCAAAGCTAATATTGTTTAAATCGTCAATTCCTGCATGTTTTAAGGAATTGTTAAATTGATTTTTTGTAAATATTTTCTTGTATTCTTTGTTAACCCATTTCATAACGAAATAATTATACTTCTGTTTATCTTTGTGTGATATTCTTGATTTTTTTCTATTTAATCTGATAAGTGAGCTATTCACTTTAGGTTTAGGATGAAAATATTCTCTTGGAACCATACTTAATATAGAAATATCAACTTCTGCCATTAAAAATAATGCCAATGAGCGTTTTGTATTTAATAATCTTTTAGCAAACCCGTATTCCACGATTAAATAAATCTCATCAGCTATACTATCAAAAACAATTTTGCGTATTATATCCGTACTTATGTTATAAGGTATATTACCAAATATTTTATAGGATTGGTTTTTAGGAAATTTAAACTGCAATATATCCTTGTTTAAAACTTGGAAATTATCGTGATCAACAAGTTTATTTTCTGTAGTTTTGCATAATTTATGGTCTATTTCAATGGCAGTTACGAAATTACACCTCTGTACTAATTCAAGGGTAAAATGCCCTTTTCCTGAGCCGATTTCAAAGATATTATCATGTTCATTTAATCTTATATTTGTCATTATTTTATCTATATTATGTTTTGAAGTAATAAAGTTTTGACTGTGTTTTATATTTTTCTCGTTCATTATAACCCTCTTTTTTCCTCCTTATAAAATTAGTATAATTATAGCACGAGCTCTGATAAATATGAACATGATGAGTGATCGTTAAATTTATACTGCAATCTGATGCGATTATTGAATAAAAGATATGAGAGATTTATCTAGTTTCTTTTTTTACAAGAAAAAAGAAAGTTCTTAAAGGTTTTATACTTTTGGTCGTAGAGCACACGGTTTAACGACTTAATTACGAAGTAAATAAGTCTAGTGTGTTAGACTTTAATGTTTTTTTAAGGCATTAGTGCATTTAAGCGTCAGAGCATGGCTTTATGCCGAGAAAACTATTGGTTGGAATGGCGTGTGTGTTAGCCAAAGCTTTGGCGAGTTGGTTGGGGGTTTCATGGGATTAATCCCATGAAAGTACCAACTCAACAACACACTAAC
>NZ_JAESLH010000008.1:3400-106139 GCF_017892545.1 Staphylococcus sp. GDY8P67P | reverse complement strand
ACCCCTAATCATTAAAATGATAAGGGGTTCTATAAAAAAAGTTCCATTTTACTCTTGCTTTATGATTTGAGTAGATGTTATAATACTGTGGTCGCGCTCATAGAGCGTTCATTTCGTCACGAAATGTAGAAGAGTGGGAGGACAAAACTGAGTCCTGTGACCACATCACGATATCAAGGAGGTGCACATCGTGGCTAAAAAAGTAGAAAAAGTTGTTAAATTACAAATTCCTGCAGGTAAAGCAAACCCAGCACCACCAGTTGGTCCAGCATTAGGTCAAGCAGGTGTGAACATTATGGGATTCTGTAAGGAATTCAACGCACGTACACAAGAAGATGCAGGTTTAATTATTCCGGTAGAAATCAGTGTTTATGAAGATCGTTCATTTACATTCATTACAAAAACACCACCGGCTCCAGTACTACTTAAAAAAGCAGCTGGCGTTGAGAAAGGTTCTGGTGAACCTAACAAAAACAAAGTTGCTACAGTAACTAAAGATCAAGTACGTGAAATTGCAAACCAAAAAATGCAAGATTTAAACGCTGCAGACGAAGAAGCAGCTATGCGTATTATCGAAGGTACTGCACGTAGTATGGGTATCACAGTTCAATAATATTAAAAAATTAACGAAAACATAGATTGACGATGAAGCAGATGACAGAAATGACAAACAGGATCAAAGCGTTCAATATTGTCGTAATAAGAGGGAAATTGTCATTTATTTAGGAAGTGTTTCCTGAGATGAAATATGATTAAAACCTCTCTGTTATCTGCTCTTAACTTGCAAATGCGAGTAAATGTGGGAGGAAATTCCGCTAAAACCACTAAAGGAGGACATGAAATGGCTAAGAAAAGTAAAAGATTTCAAGAAGTAGCTAATAAAATTGACCGCCAAAAACACTATAGTGTGGAAGAAGCAGTTGAATTAGCTAAAGAAACAAGTATCGCTAACTTTGACGCATCAGTTGAAGTAGCATTCCGTTTAGGAATTGATACACGTAAAAATGATCAACAAATCCGTGGTGCAGTTGTACTTCCAAATGGTACAGGTAAATCACAACGTGTATTGGTATTCGCAAAAGGAGACAAAGCAGCTGAAGCAGAAGCAGCAGGTGCAGATTTCGTTGGTGAAGGTGAATATGTTCAACAAATCCAACAAGGTTGGTTTGACTTTGACGTAGTAGTAGCTACACCAGATATGATGGGTGAAGTTGGTAAACTTGGTCGTGTATTAGGACCTAAAGGTTTAATGCCAAACCCTAAAACTGGAACTGTAACAATGGACGTTACAAAAGCAGTTGAAGAAATCAAAGCAGGTAAAGTAGAATATCGTGCTGAAAAAGCTGGTATTGTACATGCTTCTATTGGTAAAGTATCATTTGATACTGACAAACTTGTTGAAAACTTCAAAGCTTTACAAGATGTGTTAACTAAAGCAAAACCATCTTCAGCTAAAGGTACTTACTTCAAATCTGTTGCTGTTACAACAACAATGGGTCCTGGCGTAAAAGTCGATACTTCTAGCTTCAAACTTTAATCTTAAATATAAATGATGATAAGACTGGATGGATATATTCAGTCTTATCTTTAAAAATATATTGACATATTATATTTAACCAGTTATATTGGTTAATGTATTATTTTACCTAAGACAGTAGGAGTTAGTCATAACTTAAAAATAATCCTACCGAGGCTAAAATTGACTTGAACGTGAAGATTTTTAGATCTTTCAAGCACTTTTTGCCGTGGGTAGAAAGTGCTTTTTTTATTGAGATAAAGTTGTTAATTGACGTAATTAGCAGTTGTAATCAAGATTAAAAGCACCAAATAAAAAAACTATGGAGGTGTCTAAATGTCTGCTATCATCGAAGCTAAAAAACAACAAGTTGATGTAATTGCTGAATCATTAAAGAATTCAGTATCTACTGTAATCGTTGACTACCGCGGTCTAACTGTTTCAGAAGTAACTGAATTACGTTCACAATTACGTGAAGCTGGCGTTGAATTCAAAGTATTGAAAAATACAATGGTTCGCCGTGCTGCTGATCAAGTTGGCTTAGAAGATTTAAATGAACACTTAGTAGGTCCTACTGCAGTTGCTACTTCAACAGAAGATGTTGTTGCTCCAGCAAAAGTATTAGCAGGATTTGCTAAAGAACATAAAGCTTTAGAAATTAAAGTAGGTGTTATGGAAGGCAGTGTTATTTCTGCTGAAGAAGTTAACACAGTTGGTACATTACCATCACACGACGGTCTTGTTTCTATGCTTTTATCAGTATTACAAGCTCCAGTACGCAATTTCGCTTATGCAGTTAAAGCTGTTGGAGAAGATAAAGAACAAAACGAAGAAAGCGCTGAATAATTGCGCATAAAACTAATAAAATTAATGGAGGAATATTAAAATGGCTAATCAAGAACAAATCATTGAAGCAATTAAAGAAATGTCAGTTTTAGAATTAAACGACTTAGTAAAAGCAATTGAAGAAGAATTTGGTGTAACTGCAGCAGCTCCAGTAGCAGCAGCAGGTGCAGCAGGTGGCGGAGACGCTGCTGAAGAAAAAACAGAATTTGATGTTGAATTAACATCAGCTGGATCATCTAAAATCAAAGTCGTTAAAGCTGTTAAAGAAGCTACTGGCTTAGGATTAAAAGATGCTAAAGAATTAGTTGACGGAGCTCCTAAAGTAATCAAAGAAGCTTTACCAACTGAAGAAGCTGAAAAACTTAAAGAAGCATTAGAAGAAGTTGGCGCTACAGTAGAATTAAAATAATTCTAGCTGGCTAACAGTTCATAATTATATATTGAAGGTTATTCAAGCAGTTTAACACATTAGCTATTTCGATACGCTAATCTTAAATGCAATGTGGATATCCTGAAATCTTTGAGAAATGAAAACCCCGTTATCGATATAACGGGGTTTTATCTTATTTGATCTATCCTGAATGAATCGTTTGTTGTTACAAAGTTTTGTTGAGGGTATAGTATTAATCTAAGATGAATTAGATTAAAAGAGGTGTAGTCATGAGTCATTACTATGATGAAAATCCTGAAGTAGAAAGCGCTGAACTTCCTTTTACGTATTCCTACAAAAACTATGATTTAAAATTAGTTACTGATTCAGGTGTATTTTCTAAAGGGAAAATAGACTTTGGTTCAGATTTATTAATCAATACTTTTTTGAAAGAAAATCCCCCGGGTCCTACTAAAAAAATTATAGATGTTGGTTGTGGTTATGGACCGATTGGTTTGATGATTGCAAAAGTGTCTCCGCACCATGAAATAACGATGGTTGATGTAAATCAACGCGCACTTTCCTTATCGATTAAAAATAAAACGCAAAATCATTTAGAGAATGTAGAGATCAAAGAAAGTGATGGGTTATCGCAAGTAGAGGATAATGCTTTTGATTTTGTATTAACGAATCCACCGATTAGAGCAGGAAAAAAAGTAGTTCATAGCATCTTAACTGATGCGCATCATAAATTAAAAGCGAATGGTGCCCTTTATGTTGTGATTCAAAAGAAACAAGGTATGCCATCTGCGAAGAAAAAAATGGAAGAAACATTTGGTAATGTAGAAGTATTAGAAAAGCACAAAGGCTATTATATATTAAGAAGTGTAAAAGGTTGATTAAAAACCACTGTTCTGATATAGTAATAGAATGTAAAAAATTATGTTCAATAAGTGTGTACTTTTACGTATAAATTAACAAAGTATATAAGGTGAAATAGAAAATGGTGTCATGAGTTATGCTACCGTTTTCTTTTTGTCTAATTATATTTGCTGATTTAGTAAAAGTAAACACGCAATTTTTGAGGGGTGAATCTGTTTGGCAGGTCAATTTGTCCAATATGGAAGACATCGTAAACGTAGAAACTATGCGAGAATTTCAGAGGTATTAGAATTACCGAATTTAATTGAGATTCAAACTAAGTCTTACGAGTGGTTCTTAGAAGAAGGTTTATATGAAATGTTTAGAGACATTTCACCGATTGAAGATTTCACAGGAAATCTGTCTTTAGAGTTTGTTGATTACAGACTTGGAGAATCAAAATATGATTTAGAAGAATCGAAAAACCGTGATACGACGTATTCTGCACCTCTACGTGTAAAAGTACGTCTAATCATTAAAGAAACAGGCGAAGTGAAAGAGCAAGAAGTATTTATGGGTGATTTCCCATTAATGACAGATACAGGTACATTTGTGATTAATGGTGCTGAGCGTGTAATCGTATCGCAATTAGTTCGTTCACCATCCGTTTACTTTAATGAAAAATTAGATAAAAATGGTCGCACAAACTATGATGCAACAATTATTCCTAACCGTGGCGCATGGTTAGAGTATGAAACTGATGCCAAAGATGTAGTTTATGTACGTATTGATAGAACAAGAAAATTACCACTAACAGTATTATTGAGAGCTTTAGGTTTCTCAACAGATCAAGAAATCATTGATCTTTTAGGAGACAATGAGTACTTACGTAATACATTAGAAAAAGATGGTACTGAAAATACTGATCAAGCACTATTAGAAATTTATGAGCGTTTACGCCCAGGTGAACCTCCGACAGTAGAAAATGCGAAAAGCTTACTATACTCACGTTTCTTCGATCCGAAACGTTATGATTTAGCGAGCGTAGGTCGTTATAAAGCGAATAAAAAACTTCATTTAAAACACCGTTTATTCAATCAAAAATTAGCAGAACCAATTGTTAATGCTGAAACAGGTGAAATTGTAGCTGAAGAAGGTACTGTCCTAGATCGTCGTAATTTAGATGAAATCATGGATGTATTAGAATCTAATGCGAACAGTGAAGTTTTTGAACTTGAAGGTACTGTGATTGATGAACCAGTAGAAATTCAATCTATTAAAGTATATGTTCCTAATGATGAAGAAGGCCGCACAACAACAGTTATTGGTAATGCATTCCCTGATTCAGAAGTGAAATGTATTACACCAGCTGACATCATCGCATCAATGTCATATTTCTTTAATTTATTAAGTGGTATTGGATTCACAGATGATATTGACCATTTAGGTAATCGTCGTCTACGTTCAGTAGGTGAGTTACTACAAAACCAATTCCGTATTGGTTTATCAAGAATGGAACGTGTGGTACGTGAAAGAATGTCTATTCAAGACACAGATTCAATTACGCCACAACAATTAATTAATATCCGTCCAGTTATTGCGTCAATTAAAGAATTCTTTGGTAGTTCTCAATTGTCACAATTCATGGACCAAGCCAATCCATTAGCAGAATTGACACATAAACGTCGTCTATCAGCATTAGGACCTGGTGGTTTAACACGTGAACGTGCTCAAATGGAAGTGCGTGACGTTCACTACTCTCACTATGGCCGTATGTGTCCAATCGAAACACCAGAGGGACCAAACATTGGTTTGATCAACTCATTATCAAGTTATGCACGTGTAAATGAATTTGGTTTCATTGAAACACCATATCGTAAAGTAGATCTTGAGACGAATAGTATCACAGATCAAATCGATTATTTAACAGCTGATGAAGAAGATAGCTATGTAGTAGCACAAGCGAATTCTAAACTAGATGAAAATGGTCGTTTCTTAGACGATGAAGTTGTTTGTCGTTTCCGTGGTAATAACACAGTTATGGCCAAAGAAAAAATGGATTACATGGATGTATCTCCTAAACAAGTTGTTTCTGCAGCAACAGCATGTATTCCATTCTTAGAAAACGATGACTCTAACCGTGCATTAATGGGTGCAAACATGCAACGTCAAGCAGTACCATTGATGAATCCAGAATCACCTTTCGTAGGTACTGGTATGGAACACGTAGCAGCTCGTGACTCTGGTGCTGCAATTGTCGCTAAACATAAAGGCCGTGTTGAACACGTTGAATCTAATGAAATTCTTGTACGTCAACTTATCGAAGAAGATGGACAAGAATACGAAGGCGAAATCGATCGCTATCCGTTAGCTAAATTCAAACGCTCAAACACAGGTACTTGTTATAACCAAAGACCAATCGTTGCTACAGGTGATGTCGTAACGAAAGGTGAAATTTTAGCCGATGGTCCTTCAATGGAACTTGGTGAAATGGCGTTAGGTAGAAACGTAGTTGTCGGTTTCATGACATGGGACGGTTACAACTATGAAGATGCTGTAATTATGAGCGAACGCTTAGTAAAAGATGACGTATATACTTCTATCCATATTGAAGAATATGAATCAGAAGCACGTGATACAAAACTAGGACCTGAAGAAATTACACGTGATATTCCTAACGTTTCAGATAGTGCGCTTAAAAACTTAGATGACCGTGGTATTGTATACGTAGGTGCTGAAGTTAATGACGGAGACATTTTAGTAGGTAAAGTAACGCCTAAAGGTGTAACAGAATTAACAGCAGAAGAACGCTTATTACATGCGATATTCGGTGAAAAAGCACGTGAAGTACGCGATACATCATTACGTGTACCTCATGGTGCAGGCGGTATTGTTCTAGACGTTAAAGTCTTCAACCGTGAAGAAGGAGATGACACATTATCTCCAGGTGTAAACCAATTAGTACGTGTTTATATCGTTCAAAAACGTAAAATACATGTTGGTGACAAAATGTGTGGTCGTCACGGTAACAAAGGTGTTATCTCTAAGTTAGTTCCTGAAGAAGATATGCCTTACTTACCAGACGGTACACCAATCGACATCATGTTGAACCCATTGGGTGTTCCATCACGTATGAATATCGGACAAGTATTAGAGTTACATTTAGGTATGGCTGCTAAAAACTTAGGTATTCATGTTGCTTCACCAGTATTTGATGGTGCGAGTGATGAAGATGTATGGTCAACGATTGAAGAAGCTGGTATGGCACGTGACGGTAAGACAGTATTATACGATGGACGTACGGGTGAACCATTCGATAACAGAATCTCAGTCGGCGTTATGTATATGTTGAAACTTGCACACATGGTTGACGATAAATTACACGCACGTTCAACTGGACCATACTCACTTGTTACGCAACAACCATTAGGTGGTAAAGCACAATTCGGTGGACAACGTTTCGGTGAGATGGAAGTATGGGCACTTGAAGCTTACGGTGCTGCATACACACTTCAAGAAATCTTAACTTATAAATCTGATGATACAGTAGGTCGTGTAAAAACTTATGAATCTATTGTTAAAGGTGAAAACATTACTAAACCTGGTGTTCCTGAATCATTCAGAGTATTGATGAAAGAACTTCAAAGTTTAGGATTAGATGTTAAGATTATGGATGAGCATGACAATGAAATCGACATGCAAGATAACGAAGATGAAGATGCAGTAGAACGTAAAGTGGACCTTCAACAAAAAGAAGCGCCACAATCACAAAAAGAAATTACTGACTAATACAGATCGCATTTAAGTTTATAAAAAGATATACCATTTTGGGGTAAAGTCGTCGTACTTGCCTCATTATGGCCTTATCTATTATTGATAAAGAGCAATCAATCAATTTGCACAGCTAATCTAAATTGAAGGAGGTAGGCTCCTTGATTGATGTAAATAATTTCCATTATATGAAAATAGGACTTGCTTCACCTGAAAAAATCCGTTCATGGTCTTTTGGTGAGGTTAAAAAGCCAGAAACAATTAACTATCGTACTTTAAAACCAGAAAAAGATGGTCTATTCTGTGAGAGAATTTTCGGACCTACAAAAGACTGGGAATGTAGTTGTGGTAAATACAAACGTGTACGCTATAAAGGTATGGTTTGTGATAGATGTGGAGTAGAAGTAACTAAATCTAAAGTGCGCCGTGAAAGAATGGGACACATTGAATTAGCTGCGCCAGTTTCACATATTTGGTACTTCAAAGGTATTCCAAGCCGCATGGGACTATTATTAGATATGTCACCAAGAGCATTAGAAGAAGTCATTTATTTTGCTTCTTATGTTGTTGTAAATCCTGGCCCAACTGGATTAGAGAAAAAGACATTACTATCTGAAGCAGAATTCAGAGAGTACTATGATAAATTCCCTGGTCAATTTACAGCTAAAATGGGTGCTGAAGGTATCAAAGAATTATTAGATGAAATTGATTTGGATACAGAATTAAAAGAATTGCGCGATGAGTTAGAGTCTGCAACAGGACAAAGACTTACACGTGCGATTAAACGATTAGAAGTAGTTGAATCATTCAGACATTCTGGTAATAATCCAGCTTGGATGGTATTGGATGTACTTCCAATAATTCCACCAGAAATCAGACCAATGGTTCAATTAGACGGTGGACGTTTTGCAACAAGTGATTTAAATGATTTATATCGCCGTGTCATCAACCGTAACAACCGTTTAAAACGTTTATTAGATTTAGGTGCTCCTGGCATCATCGTACAAAACGAAAAACGTATGCTACAAGAAGCAGTTGATGCACTTATCGATAATGGTCGCCGTGGTCGTCCAGTAACTGGACCAGGTAACCGTCCATTAAAATCATTGTCACATATGCTTAAAGGTAAACAAGGTCGTTTCCGTCAAAACTTATTAGGTAAACGTGTTGACTATTCAGGCCGTTCCGTTATCGCTGTTGGACCAAGCTTGAAGATGTATCAATGTGGCTTACCTAAAGAAATGGCTTTAGAGTTGTTTAAACCTTTCATCATGAAAGAATTAGTTCAACGTGAAATTGCGACAAACATTAAAAATGCGAAAAGCAAGATTGAACGTATGGATGATGAAGTATGGGATGTACTAGAAGACGTAATTAAAGAACATCCAGTTCTTTTAAACCGTGCACCAACGCTGCATAGATTAGGTATCCAAGCATTTGAACCTACACTTGTAGAAGGTCGTGCGATTCGTCTACATCCACTTGCAACTACAGCTTATAACGCTGACTTTGATGGTGACCAAATGGCTGTTCACGTACCATTATCTAAAGAAGCACAAGCAGAAGCACGCATGCTTATGCTTGCAGCACAAAACATCTTAAACCCTAAAGATGGTAAACCTGTTGTTACACCATCACAAGATATGGTATTAGGTAACTATTACCTTACTTTAGAACGTAAAGATGCAGTAAATACTGGTACAATTTATAATGATACAAACGAAGTGTTGAAAGCTTATGCGAATGGTTATGTACATTTACACACACGTATAGGTGTGCATGCAAGTTCATTTAATAACCCAACATTTACAGAAGCGCAAAATCACAAAATCTTAACAACATCTGTTGGTAAAGTAATCTTTAATGAAATCATTCCTGATTCATTTGCATATATTAACGAACCAACAAAATATAACCTTGAAAACAGTACGCCAGACAAATACTTTGTTTCTGCGACAGAATTAGGTGAGGGTGGATTAAAAGCATATTTTGATGAACAACCACTCATCGAACCATTCAACAAGAATTTCTTAGGAAATATCATTGCAGAAGTCTTTAATCGATTCAGCATCACAGATACATCTATGATGTTAGATAGAATGAAAGACTTAGGATTCAAATTCTCTTCTAAAGCTGGTATCACTGTTGGTGTATCTGACATTGTGGTTTTACCAGATAAGCAACAAATTTTAGATGAACATGAAAAACTAGTTGAAAAAGTACAAAAACAATTCAACCGTGGTTTAATTACAGAATTTGAACGTTATAATGCAGTTGTTGAAATTTGGACTGATGCCAAAGACCAAATTCAAAACGAATTAATGGGATCACTTGAAAAAACAAACCCAATCTTTATGATGAGTGACTCTGGTGCTCGTGGTAACGCATCTAACTTTACACAGTTAGCAGGTATGCGTGGACTTATGGCTGCACCATCCGGTAAGATTATTGAATTACCAATCACTTCATCATTCCGTGAAGGTTTAACAGTGTTAGAATACTTTATCTCTACACATGGTGCACGTAAAGGTCTTGCCGATACAGCACTTAAAACAGCGGACTCTGGTTATCTTACTCGTCGTCTTGTTGATGTGGCACAAGATGTTATCGTTCGTGAAGAAGACTGTGGTACGGATCGTGGTTTACTTGTATCTGATATTAAAGAAGGTACTGAAATGATTGAACCATTCAGCGAACGTATTGAAGGTCGTTATTCTAAAGAAACGATTCGCCATCCAGAAACAGATGAAGTCATCGTTCGTCCAGATGAGTTAGTAACAGCAGAAATTGCTAAGAAAATCACAGACGCTGGTATAGAAGAAATGTATATCCGTTCAGCATTCACATGTAATACACGTCATGGTGTATGTGAAAAATGTTATGGTAAAAACCTTGCTACTGGTGAAAAAGTTGAAGTTGGTGAAGCAGTTGGTACAATTGCTGCCCAATCCATCGGTGAACCAGGTACACAGCTTACAATGCGTACATTCCACACAGGTGGTGTAGCAGGTAGTGATATCACGCAAGGTCTTCCTCGTATCCAAGAGATTTTCGAGGCGCGTAACCCTAAAGGTCAAGCAGTCGTGACTGAAATTGAAGGTGTCGTAGATGACATTAGCGTTGCCAAAGATCGTCAACAAGAAATCGTCATCAAAGGCGCAAATGAAACGAAATCTTACCTAGCTTCAGGTACTTCAAGATTAAAAGTTGAAGTTGGCCAAAGTGTTGAACGTGGTGAAGCACTCACAGAAGGTTCAATTGAACCTAAGAACTTCTTATCTATATCTGGCTTGAATGCAACAGAAAGTTATTTATTAAAAGAAGTTCAAAAAGTTTACCGTATGCAAGGTGTTGAAATTGATGATAAACACGTTGAAGTTATGGTAAGACAAATGTTACGTAAAGTACGTATCATTGAAGCTGGAGATACGAAATTACTTCCAGGTGCACTTGTAGATATTCATAACTTTACAGATGCGAACCGTGAAGCATTCAAAGAACGTAAACGTCCAGCAACATCTAAACCTGTATTATTAGGTATAACAAAAGCTTCTCTTGAAACTGAAAGCTTCTTATCAGCAGCTTCATTCCAAGAAACAACACGTGTACTTACAGATGCTGCTATCAAAGGTAAACGTGATAACTTACTTGGACTTAAAGAGAACGTTATTATCGGTAAGCTCATCCCAGCTGGTACAGGTATGAGACGTTACAGTGATGTACAGTATGATAAAGCGACACCAGAAGAAGTTGTTGAAGAGATTCAACCAACTGAAATCTAGTATTGCTTTTAAAATATGAAATGGTTTAGCATTCATTTGAGCTTGTATAAACATATAGACATGTGTTGAAGTTGTAGGACTGCAACACGTGTCTATGTCTTAAGTGACTGACCATTTTACTTTGGGCGAAATAAAAGATGAGATGGTAACATTTGATCTTTATTTCGCTCTTTTATTTTTTTATATATTTTCTGCAAAAAATGTTAATTAAAGTTGACTACGCAGTAATTTTGATGTTATTATTATTAAGGTTGATGCAAGCAGAACTTTGGAGGATATTTAGATGTCTAATGAAAAAGTTGCACGCTTTAACAAACAACACTATGTTATTGGTCTTAAACAGACGCTAAAAGCTTTGAATAAAGATCAAGTGACATCATTGATTATCGCTGAAGACGTTGAAGTTCATCTAATGACTCGCGTGTTAAGTCAAATCAATCACAAAAACATATCTATCTCATTTTTCGAAAGCAAACAAGCTTTAGGAAAGTATGTAGGTATAAACGTTAATGCGACTGTTGTTGCATTATTGAAATGAGATTAGTAAGATTTTTCTTACTAAATTTTATTTACCTTTAAAATGAACCACCTGGATGTGTGGGATTATAAAAGAAGAGAGGAGGACATATTTCATGCCAACTATTAACCAATTAGTACGTAAACCAAGACAAAGCAAATCAAAAAACTATGATTCACCAGCATTGAACAGAAACTACAACAGTAAAAAGAAAAAGTACACTAGCTTAAACTCACCGCAAAAACGTGGTGTTTGTACACGTGTAGGTACTATGACACCTAAAAAACCTAACTCTGCGTTACGTAAATATGCTCGTGTGCGTTTGTCTAACAACATCGAAATTAACGCGTATATCCCTGGTATCGGACACAACTTACAAGAACACAGTGTTGTACTTGTACGTGGTGGACGTGTAAAAGACTTACCTGGTGTGCGTTACCACATCGTACGTGGTGCACTTGATACTTCAGGTGTTGACGGTCGTAGACAAGGTCGTTCATTATACGGAACTAAAAAACCTAAAAAATAAGTTTAAGATTGCGTAAATTTTCGTTATAAAGCATGAAAATATATTATAATTAGGAAGGGAGGATTTATATTATGCCTCGTAAAGGATCAGTACCAAAAAGAGACGTATTACCAGATCCAATTCATAACTCAAAATTAGTTACTAAATTAATTAACAAAATTATGTTAGATGGTAAACGTGGAACAGCTCAAAAAATTCTTTATTCTGCATTTGAATTAGTTCAAGAACGCAGTGGTCGTGAAGCTATCGAAGTTTTCGAAGAAGCTATCGACAACATTATGCCAGTATTAGAAGTTAAAGCACGTCGTGTAGGTGGCTCTAACTATCAAGTACCTGTAGAAGTTCGTCCAGAACGTCGTACTACTTTAGGCCTTCGTTGGTTAGTTAACTATTCACGTCTTCGTGGTGAAAAAACGATGGAAGAACGTTTAGCTAACGAAATTTTAGACGCTGCAAACAACACTGGTGGTGCAGTTAAGAAACGTGAAGACGTTCATAAAATGGCTGAAGCTAACAAAGCCTTCGCTCACTATCGTTGGTAGGATAGTAGGTTTTTCCCTGAGCATGTTCCACATTGATAGTTTACTATCTAGGTGCATGCTTAGGGCATCGCCATATTTATAGTATTTATTCGCAGTTATACTGGAAGGAGAAAAATACATGGCTAGAGATTTTAGTTTAGAAAGAACTCGTAATATCGGTATCATGGCTCACATCGATGCTGGTAAAACAACTACGACTGAACGTATTCTTTACTATACTGGACGTATCCATAAAATTGGTGAAACTCATGAAGGAGCTTCACAAATGGACTGGATGGAACAGGAGCAAGACCGCGGTATTACAATCACATCAGCTGCAACAACAGCTTCATGGGATGATCACCGTGTAAACATCATCGATACACCTGGACACGTAGACTTCACTGTTGAAGTTGAACGTTCATTACGTGTACTTGATGGTGCGGTTACAGTACTTGATGCGCAATCAGGTGTTGAACCTCAAACTGAAACAGTTTGGCGTCAAGCAACAACTTACGGCGTTCCTCGTATTGTATTCGTAAACAAAATGGATAAACTAGGTGCGAACTTTGAATATGCTGTAAGCACAATTCATGATCGCCTACAAGCGAATGCACAACCAATCCAATTACCAATTGGTGCGGAAGATGAATTTGAAGCAATCATCGACTTAGTTGAAATGAAATGTTTCAAATACAACAATGACTTAGGAACTGAAATTGAAGAAATTGAAATTCCTGAAGATCAAAAAGAAAGAGCTGAAGAAGCTCGTGCAACACTTATTGAAGCAGTAGCTGAAACAAGTGATGAATTAATGGAAAAATATCTTGGTGACGAAGAAATTACTGTAGCTGAATTAAAAGACGCTATTCGTCAAGCAACTAATAATATTGAATTCTACCCAGTTCTTGTTGGTACTGCCTTCAAAAACAAAGGTGTTCAATTAATGCTTAACGCAGTAATTGATTATTTACCTTCACCATTAGATGTTAAACCAATTATCGGTCACCGTGCTGATGATCCAGAAGAAGAAGTTATCGCAAAAGCGGATGACAATGCTGAGTTCGCTGCACTAGCGTTCAAAGTAATGACTGACCCTTATGTTGGTAAGTTAACATTCTTCCGTGTGTACTCAGGTACATTAACTTCTGGTTCTTATGTTAAAAACTCTACGAAGAATAAACGTGAACGTGTAGGTCGTTTACTACAAATGCACGCTAACTCTCGTCAAGAGCTTAACACAGTTTACTCAGGAGATATCGCTGCTGCGGTAGGTCTAAAAGAAACTGGTACTGGTGATACTTTATGTGGTGAGAAAAATGACATTATCTTGGAATCAATGGACTTCCCAGAACCTGTTATTCACTTATCAGTTGAACCAAAATCTAAAGCTGACCAAGACAAAATGACTACAGCTTTAGTTAAATTACAAGAAGAAGACCCAACATTCCATGCACACACTGACGAAGAAACTGGACAAGTTATCATCGGTGGTATGGGTGAGCTTCACTTAGACATCTTAGTTGACCGTATGAAAAAAGAATTTAACGTTGAATGTAATGTTGGTGCGCCAATGGTTTCATACCGTGAAACATTTAAGCAATCAGCACAAGTTCAAGGTAAATTCGCGCGTCAATCTGGTGGTCGTGGACAATACGGTGACGTTAAAATTGAATTTGAACCGAACGAAACAGGCGGCGGTTTCGAATTCGAAAACGCTATCGTTGGTGGTGTAGTTCCTCGTGAATACATTCCATCAGTTGAAGCAGGACTTAAAGATGCTATGGAAAACGGTGTATTAGCTGGTTATCCATTAATTGATGTTAAAGCAAAATTATTTGATGGTTCATACCATGATGTCGATTCATCAGAAATGGCCTTCAAAATCGCTGCATCATTAGCGCTTAAAGAAGCAGCTAAAAAATGTGAACCAGTTATCTTAGAACCAATGATGAAAGTTACAATTGAAATGCCTGAAGAATACATGGGTGACATTATGGGTGATGTAACATCTCGTCGTGGACGTGTTGATGGTATGGAACCTCGTGGTAATGCACAAGTTGTAAATGCCTTTGTACCACTTTCAGAAATGTTCGGTTATGCAACTTCATTACGTTCTAATACACAAGGTCGTGGAACATACACAATGTACTTCGATCACTATGCAGAAGTTCCAAAATCAATTTCTGAAGATATAATTAAGAAAAACAGTGGTAATAAAACAGCTGAATAATTAGACTTGTATTGTGCAGTGACAGTCTGTACAATACATGTAAAGCATAATTATATGGCTTACAGTTTTATTAATTGATTTTTTAGGGAAAATGCATTATAAAGGTACTGTATGGTCCTTTTAAACTAAATTAATCATCTTCTCATGATGGTGAGAAACTGTCATGAGAGATAAATTTAACAATTATTTTTCTAACGAATAGGAGAGATTTTATAATGGCTAAAGAAAAATTCGATCGCTCAAAAGAACATGCCAATATTGGTACAATCGGACACGTTGACCATGGTAAAACTACTTTAACAGCTGCTATCGCAACTGTTTTAGCAAAAAATGGTGACACTGTTGCACAATCATACGACATGATTGACAACGCTCCAGAAGAAAAAGAACGTGGTATTACAATTAATACTGCACACATCGAGTATACTACTGACAAACGTCACTATGCTCACGTTGACTGCCCAGGACACGCTGACTATGTTAAAAACATGATCACTGGTGCTGCACAAATGGACGGAGCTATCTTAGTAGTATCTGCTGCAGATGGTCCAATGCCACAAACTCGTGAACACATCCTTTTATCACGTAACGTTGGTGTTCCAGCATTAGTTGTATTCTTAAACAAAGTTGACATGGTTGACGATGAAGAATTATTAGAATTAGTAGAAATGGAAGTTCGTGACTTATTAAGCGAATATGACTTCCCAGGTGACGATGTACCTGTAATCTCTGGTTCAGCATTAAAAGCACTTGAAGGCGACGCTGACTATGAGCAAAAAATCTTAGACTTAATGCAAGCTGTTGACGAATTCATTCCAACACCAGAACGTGATTCTGACAAACCATTCATGATGCCAGTTGAGGACGTATTCTCAATCACTGGTCGTGGTACTGTTGCTACAGGCCGTGTTGAACGTGGTCAAATCAAAGTCGGTGAAGAAGTTGAAATCATCGGTATGCAAGAAGAATCAAGCAAAACAACTGTTACTGGTGTAGAAATGTTCCGTAAATTATTAGACTATGCTGAAGCTGGTGACAACATTGGTGCGTTATTACGTGGTGTTGCACGTGAAGACATCCAACGTGGTCAAGTTTTAGCTGCTCCTGGTTCAATTACACCACATACAAAGTTTAAAGCGGAAGTTTACGTTTTATCTAAAGATGAAGGTGGACGTCATACTCCATTCTTCAGTAACTACCGCCCACAATTCTATTTCCGTACTACTGACGTAACAGGCGTTGTTACTTTACCAGAAGGTACTGAAATGGTTATGCCTGGCGACAATGTTGAAATGGAAGTTGAACTAATTTCTCCAATCGCTATCGAAGACGGTACACGTTTCTCTATCCGTGAAGGTGGACGTACTGTTGGATCAGGCGTTGTAACTGAAATCTACAAATAAGATATCTTATCTTTAATATAGATTTGAAGAGTCTCCATTTTGGAGGCTCTTTTTTTATTTTTGATGTAATATTTATTTTTCAACTGAATAATATTATGACCAAGGTTGAAATTTAAAGTGTGAGATATTTGGAAATAAAAAGACCCTAGGCTATTCAGGCCTAGGGCTTAATTACATTTTCCAACTCTAATATTTTTAAAAACTGGCTGGCACTATATTTTAATGCCTTTTCATCTAGATTGAAATATGGGCTATGGTGTGGATGTGTGGTATCTTTTTCAGGGTTACCACAACCTGTTAAAAAGAATGCACCTGGACGTACTTTTTGATAATGTGAAAAGTCCTCGCCAATCATCATTAATTCAGATTCGTTAAATCTTAAATTCATCTCATTTGAAGCTTGTTTAACGATGTCAAAGCATTTAGGATTATTGTGGACAGGCAAATAACCTTTAATATAATCAAAATCATAAGTAATATCATTCGCAACAGCCAACCCTTGCAATAGCTTATCCATCTTGTGCATCACATGTGCTTGTACTTCTGTATCAAAAGTACGCACCGTTCCTTTACAAAATGCAGTATCTGGAATGACATTATCTGCCGAACCAGATTGTACCATACCGAAGCTAATAACAGCTTGTTTTACTGGATCAATCGTTCTAGAAACAATTTTTTGCGCACTAATGATAAATTCAGCCATAATGACAACAGGATCTATGGTTTCGTGTGGCTTCGCACCGTGTCCACCTTGACCATGAATCGTTACGTTGAATTCATCTGGAGAGGCCATCATCGCACCAGGACGAGAATAAATTGTGCCGGTAGGATAGCCACTCCACAGATGGTTTCCATATATTCTATCTACGTTTTGTAAGCAGCCATCATCAATCATTTCTTGTGAGCCACCTGGCATAATTTCTTCACCATATTGGAAAATTAGCACGACATCACCATTTAATTTGCTTTTATGTGCGTCGATGATTTCAGCAACGGCTAGTAGTATTGCAGTATGACCATCGTGCCCACATGCATGCATTGCACCAGGATTTTTAGACTTGTAATCTACTTCAGTGAGTTCATTGATAGGTAAAGCATCAAAATCAGCACGTAATGCAATCGTTGGACCGTCTCCTTGTGCACTAAATATTGCGACAATACCATTTCTTCCAACGGGCGACCGTACCTCGCATGATAGTTGGCTGAGTTGATTTAGGATGTAGTCACGTGTATGATACTCCTCAAATGATAATTCAGGATATTGATGCAAATAGCGACGTATTTGTATCATTCTGTTTTCCTTTTCTCTTGCTAGTTGAAACCAATCAAACAACTTCAACCCTTCTTCCTTAAAATGATTATTCTATTATATCATTTTAAATGACTTTACTGTAGAGACAATTATTGTGACTTTAATTAGATTGTAGAAAACGCTTTAATAAATCGTGTGATTCTACTTTCCTGATACAAGAAAATGGGTTATGATAGGATTAAATAGTAGATAACTCAAAGGGGGATTTCCAGTGGTACAGTCACTACATGGCTTTTTAGATGAAAATATTCAATATTTAAAAGATAATGGACTTTATAATGAAATTGATACAATTGAAGGTGCAAATGGACCAGAGATTAAAATAAACGGGAAAAACTATGTTAATTTGTCTTCAAATAACTATTTAGGACTTGCAACAGATGAAGATTTAAAACAAGCTGCCAAAGATGCCATAGACACTCATGGCGTAGGTGCAGGTGCAGTAAGATCTATTAACGGTACATTAGACCTTCATGACGAATTGGAAGAAACACTTGCGAAGTTTAAAGGTACAGAAGCAGCGATTGCATACCAATCAGGTTTTAATTGTAATATGGCAGCCATTTCAGCTGTGATGAATAAAAATGATGCTATCCTATCAGATGAATTAAACCACGCATCAATTATTGATGGATGTCGTTTATCTAAAGCGAAAATTATACGCGTCAACCATTCAGATATGGACGATTTACGCGCTAAAGCGAAAGAAGCTGTTGAATCTGGACAATATAATAAAGTAATGTATATTACTGACGGTGTATTTAGTATGGATGGCGATGTTGCTAAATTACCAGAAATCGTAGAAATTGCAGAAGAATTCGGTTTAATCACATATGTTGATGACGCACATGGCTCTGGTGTCATGGGCAATGGTGCAGGTACAGTGAAACATTTTGGCCTTCAAGATAAAATTGACTTCCAAATCGGTACATTATCTAAAGCGATTGGTGTTGTCGGTGGTTATGTAGCTGGTACACAATCATTGATCGATTGGTTGAAAGCACAATCAAGACCATTCTTATTCTCAACATCACTAGCGCCTGGTGATACAAAAGCCATCACTGAAGCTGTTAAGAAATTAATGGCATCAACAGAATTACACGATAAACTTTGGGAAAATGGTAATTACTTAAAAGACGGATTGAAAAAATTAGGTTTTGACATTGGTAATTCTGAATCACCAATTACACCAGTAATCATAGGTGACGAAAAAGAAACACAAGCATTTAGTAGTCGCTTAAAAGATGAAGGTATCTATGTAAAATCCATCGTCTTTCCAACAGTGCCTAAAGGTACGGGCCGTGTTCGTAATATGCCTACAGCTGCACATACAAAAGAAATGCTTGATCAAGCATTAGCGGCATATGAAAAAGTAGGTAAAGAACTAGGCACAATTTAACGCTAACTCCAATTTATAAAACGAATGAATAAAAAATAAATGAAGCAACAAAATGCTAGACTGCTTATATCCTATTTGTATGGATATAAAGGGTCTAGCTTTTTTGATTTTAATCACTTTGATAGGGTATAAGTTTAACACTTATGAAAGTATATACATAAATCACAATTTATCTAGAGGATAGGGTGATACAATGACAAAACTAATATTATTAAGAGGTAACTCTGGTAGTGGCAAAACGACTATTGCCCGTAACTTACAAAGCATGTTGGGGAATGGTGTCATGCGCGTGGGTCAAGATGAAATAAGACGCCATATGTTAAACATCTCAGATAGACCAGGCAATTTATCAATTGAGCTAATAAAATACATTACACTATTTGGCATAGCACATTGCAAATATGTTATTGTAGAGGGTATTTTCAACAAAGAAAAATATGGTAATATGTTACAGAGCATTATTTCAAGTGCGCATATTAAAAGCTATATTTATTATTTCGACTTACCTTATGCAGAAACCGTGAGAAGACATCACTCAAAAACATATACGGATTTCAGTGCACAAAAACTTGCAAGCTAGTTTGTTGAAAAAGATACACTAAATGTAAAAAATGAGAAATTGATTACTGAAATGATGACACAAAATGATATACTCACGATGATTTTGAATGACCTTCATGACGAGTGAAAATCGTCCTTAGAAGCAGTTCATATTTTTAATAAATTAAAAGGTTGATTTTATGCCAAATGATGTTATAGTTTTGGTTGCTGACGCCTTATGTTAAGGGGTTTTTCAATGAAAAATAATTTAGGGTTGCATTTCACTACACAACGGCTTATTATTAGACCGTTAGAAGAAAATGATTATGAGTCATGGTTGTCAGGATTTGTTAATCGTTATCCTGCGCAATACAAGCATGATAAAGGCCAAGTCGACATGTCAGATGCCACGGAACCATGGTTTGCGGCAATGGTCTTAAAGCATCAACAAGCGATTAAAGATGATGATTTGTATATATTTGGCATCTTTGATAAAACTGGACGTCATCTTGGTATGCTTAACATTAAAAATTTAAGCCGCGATCAATTTCAATGGGCAGAAATCGGTTATTTTATCCATAATCAATACTGGCATCAAGGCTATGCTTATGAAGCTTTATCAGAACTTGTGAAACAAACGAAAGAGACTTTAAAGTTTCATAGAATAGAAGCACACATCAATTTGGATAATCAACCTTCTATTCAGTTAATTGAAAAATTAGGCTTTGCATTTGAATGTATTCGAAAAGGATTTATTTTCGAACATGGACAATGGACTGACAACTACGTGTATTATCTCAATACACATGACGAACCAATGGGATAGCAACTAAAAGGAAGGAGTGTCAACATGGTTGAATTTAGAGAGTTAACAATGGCTGACGAAACATTATATTGTGATTATATGAAAGAATGGATAGATCACGATGAAAAGGTAGTGCCTGAGATTACGAATATTACCAAATACAATAATTTTGAAGAAATTGTACATGAATTAGCAGATAACAAATCTAATGATGAGACAGTAGATAATACGACATTGTTTTTAATTGATGATGATAAGATTATTGGCGCTGCCAATATTCGCCATCATTTGAATGAAAAATTAAAAATCATTGGCGGCCATGTTGGCTACGGTGTTCGTAAGAGCTACCGAGACAAGGGCTTTGGGAATAAAATTTTGAAAAAGTCATTAGACTACTTATCACGTATTGGCGTACAAGAAGCGCTGATTACTTGTGAAAAAGATAATGAAGCCTCTGCAGCTGTCATCTTACACAATGGTGGTGAAGAAATAGAATCTTCAACTTTAGATGATGGCACAGTCGTTCGTCGTTTCCAGATAGAAATCGCATAGTTTTTACTAAATTACACAGACTACCGACAAACTATTCACTTTGTCGGTAGTTTTTTATGTAATAAATAATATTTAAATGTATAGAGTATTACATTATATTTCGTTTTAATGTAGAAGTATTTAAAAACGTAATTAATATTAAAAATTATTAAATTAATTGTAAAAGAAGGTTAATTTTAACAATAAATTCGTATACATTTAAGAATAATTTTGAAAAGGTGTTGAAAAGCATAATAAAAGTTATATATAATGAGTTAAAATGGAAAAATGGAGGCTTATATGGAAAGTACATTGGATTTAACCAAAATTTTAAGAATATTAAAAAATAATTTAAAACTACTAATTATTTTACCACTTGTTTGTTTACTAATAAGTGCAATCGTTACTTTGTTTTTCTTAGATGAAGAATATCAAGCAACTACACAAGTATTAGTGAATCAAAAAGAAAGCGATTCGCAAATGATGGCACAAGAAGTGCAAAGCAATATTCAACTTGTCAATACATATTCAGAAATTGTAAAGAGTCCTCGTATATTGGATAAAGTATCAAAGGAATTAAATCGAAAATATTCTGCTTCAGAATTATCGAGCATGTTAACGGTTACGAATCAAGCTGAATCACAATTATTAAATATTGATGTGGTAAGTAAAAGCGGTAAAGACTCAGAAAAAGTTGCAAATAAATTAGCAGAAGTATTTAGTGATGAAGTACCTGATATCATGAATGTGGATAATGTATCTATTCTCTCTACTGCGGATGATACTACAAAACAAGTGGCGCCAAAAACAATGATAAATTTAGTTATGGGCATAGTTATTGGATTGATAATAGCATTAATAATAATTTTTATTAAAGAAATATTCGATAAGCGTATTAAGTCAGAAACAGATGTTGAAAATGAATTGGAAATACCAGTATTGGGTTCCATACAAAAATTTAACTAAGGAGTTATTGTAATTATGGCAAAGAAAAAAAGAACTATTTCACCTTTGTACGTTCATGACAAACCGAAGTCTACAGTCAGCGAAAAATTTAGAGGGGTACGTTCAAATATTATGTTTTCTAGTGCAGAAAAAGAAATACAAAGTCTGCTAATCACTTCAGAAAAACCAAAGTCAGGTAAAAGCACTGTTTCAGCGAATATTGCAGTGACTTATGCACAAGCAGGTTATAAAACACTGATTATTGATGGGGATATGAGGAAACCAACGCAACATTATATCTTTGACTTACCTAATAACAGTGGACTGTCAAATTTAATTATCAATAAAGCTACGTATGCAGAATCGATAAAAGAAACCAAAGTGGAGAATTTATCAATATTAACAGCAGGGCCTACACCACCGAACCCATCTGAATTAATAGCTTCTGCTCAATTTAATGAAATATACAATGAATTATTAAATGAATATGATTTTATTGTTGTTGATACGCCACCCGTAAATACAGTTACGGATGCACAAATTTATGCTCAAACTATTCAAAATTGTGCGCTTGTAATTGATGCAGAAAAGAATAATAAAAATGAAGTGAAAAAGGCGAAAGATTTAATTAATAAAGCTGGTGGGAAATTGCTTGGAGCTATACTGAACAAAACAGCAATTGATAAGTCTTCAAGTTATTATTACTACTATGGAGATGAGTGAAAATGATTGATATACACAATCATATATTGATAGATATCGACGATGGACCACAAAGTATAACTGCTATGAATGATTTACTTAATCAAGCAAAAAGTGAAGGCATCACTGACATAGTAGTAACACCACACCATCTACATCCTAAATATAACAATGATATACAACATGTAAAAGACAGGATAAAAGATCTAAATGAAAATCATAGCGTTCAAAAATTAAATATTAATTTTTATGCTGGCCAAGAAATTAGAGTCACAGATAAGGTTATTGATGATCTTAATAATGGGAATATTGAAGGTATCAATAATTCAAACTATTTACTATTAGAATTTCCTAGCAGTGAAGTACCACATTATACCCAACGGTTATTTTATGAACTACAAACTATGGGTTACATTCCAATTATCGCACATCCAGAACGAAATAAGGCAATTGTTCAAAATTTAGATTTATTATATGAACTTATTAATGGTGGTGCATTAAGCCAGCTTACGACTTCATCATTATTGGGAAACTTTGGAAGCAATGTAAGGCGTGCATCTTTAAAAATAATTGATAATAATCTAGCACACTTTATTGCTTCAGATGCACATAGTGCGACAACGAGACCATTTGTAATGACACAGTTATTTAAAGAAAGAAAATTAAAAGCTTATTATGAAGAATTTGAAAATTATCTAGAAAACGGGAAGTTAATGATAAATAATGAAAGGATTTCCAAACAGATACCAACGCAAGAATATAAGCAGAAAAAATGGTTTGGCCTTTTTTAGAAAAAATGAATGAGGGGATTAAGAGTGACAAAAATTTCTGCGAAATTGCGATTTTTTATACTAATCATTATAGATTCGCTAATTGTTACATTTTCAATATTTTTAGGATATTCCATATTAGAACCGTATTTTAGAGGCTATTCAGTAGATTTATTGATTTTAGCATCAATTATTTTGTTAGTTTCACATCATATCTTCGCTTATGTGTTTAATTTATATCATCGTGCATGGGAGTACGCGAGCGTAAGTGAATTGATGTCAATTGTAAAAGCGGTTACAAGTTCTATTGTTATGACAATTATATTAGTAGCTATAATCACAGGAGATAGTCCATTTTTACGTTTATATTTTATTACATGGATGATGCATTTATTATTGATTGGAGGATCTAGACTATTTTGGAGAGTCTATAGAAAGTATTACATAGGGAATTCAATTGAAAAAAAATCAACATTGGTTGTAGGTGCAGGGCAAGGTGGATCAATGCTGATACGTCAAATGTTACGTAGCCATGATATGCGCATGCAACCGGTATTAGCAGTAGATGATGATAAAGAAAAACAAAAAATGACGATAACTGAAAGAGTGAGAGTTCAAGGGTATATTAAAGATATTCCTGAATTAGTAAAAAAGTTTAATATAAAAAAAATTATTATTGCGATACCTACATTAAATAAAAAGAGATTAAAAGAGATTAATGAGATTTGCAATATTGAAGGTGTAGAATTGTTTAAAATGCCCAATATTGAAAATGTCTTATCTGGTGAAGTAGAAGTGAATCAACTTAAAAGAGTGGATGTTGAAGATTTACTAGGTAGAGATTCAGTGGAACTAGATATGGCGTCTATTGCTAAAGAATTAACAGATAAAACAGTATTAGTCACAGGCGCGGGAGGCTCTATCGGTTCAGAAATTTGTAGACAAGTATGTAAATTTAAGCCGAAACGTATTGTTTTATTAGGACATGGAGAAAATAGTATTTATTTAATTCATCAGGAATTAAATAAAACATTTGGTGAAAAAATTGATTTTACGCCAGTAATTGCAGATGTGCAAAATAAAGATCGTTTATTAGAAATTATGCAAAAATATAAACCATATGCAGTTTACCATGCAGCAGCGCATAAGCATGTACCATTAATGGAATACAACCCAATTGAAGCTGTTCAAAATAATATATTAGGTACAATAAATATAGCTGAGGCAGCTATAGAAAATGAAGTAAAAAAATTTGTAATGATTTCTACAGATAAGGCAGTAAATCCACCTAATGTTATGGGATCAACAAAACGTATTGCTGAAATGTATATACAAAGCTTGAATAACGTAAACTCTAAAACTGATCTTGTGGCAGTTAGGTTTGGTAATGTATTAGGTTCTCGAGGCTCAGTTATTCCACTATTTAAAAAGCAAATTGAAGATGGCGGTCCAGTTACAGTAACACATCCAGAAATGACTAGATATTTTATGACTATACCTGAAGCGTCTAGACTTGTGTTGCAAGCTGGTGCAATTGCACAAGGTGGAGAGATATTTGTTTTAGATATGGGGGAACCTGTTAAAATTGTGGATTTAGCTAAAAATATTATTCAATTAAGTGGAAAAAAAATTGATGATATAGGAATTGAATTCACTGGTATTAGACCTGGTGAAAAATTATTTGAAGAATTGTTGAATAAAAATGAAATTCATTCAGAACAAGTATATAAGAAAATTTACCGAGGTAAATCAGTTACTGTTTCGAAAAATGAGTTAGATGAATTGATTTCTGAACTATTAAATAATAAAAACGAATTAAAAGAAAAAATAATCCAATTTGCTAATAGGAAGTTATAAAATGATACTTTTTTATAGAATTATAGTTTTAACTTTATCTTTTGTATCTATCATATCAATTATGATAAGTAGTGAAAAATTACCACAAAACTTAGTCGTGTTACCTTTAGTATTTGTATGCCTATATTTTTTGTTGCCTATGTTTAGTAGATATATGTTTAACAATATAGGCATAACAATTGTGAATTTAACTATGTTAATTCGATATACAATATCTCCTTTATTAATGTCTATATATGGGGTTAATGTGAGCATTGGTTCTAGTACCTCGATAGATTCACAAACGAAAGCGATTTATTTAATGCTTTTTGAAATGGTTAGTATAATAGTTTTTTTCTCCTTGTTTTCTAAGAAATTTTATAATAATGAAAATAAAATCGAAAAAAATATTGCCAAGCCGAATCCGATTGGATGGTTATTTATTATTTTAAGTATTTTAATTGTAGTAGCTCAACCGGAAGTGATAAATAGATATACATTTATTTGGTCAGCTTCTGAATTGAAAACAAGTAATATTGAAATAGGGTCTATAGCATTTCTCGTTGTTCAGCTTGCACAAATAATTTTAACTATCAGTTTATTGAATTTTTTATATGGTATATATGAAAAAAAGAAAAATGTTATTTATTTAATACTGTCGTTTTTAGTTGTAGGGATATCTGCTTCATTTATCTCGGGTACAAGTCGGTTTAGCATAGTTTTACCTTTAGTGACAGGTCTTTTTATTATTTATATTTTATATAAAGATTATCGAAAAATCATTCTATTTTGCTCAGCGTTTTTATCATTTTTATTGATTTTAACATCTACATTATTGAAGAAAAACACAATTTCATCTCAAGTTGGATTTAATTCTAGTATAACTGGTAGTTCGTTTGAAAAACTGAATAGTGAATTACAATTGTATTTTTCGGGTGTGGTTAACGTTTCACATGCAATTGATACTAGTTATTACTATTCTCCTTTTCAATTAGGGTCAATAATATCAGAATTATTAAGATCCGTAGTTTTTGTGAATTCATTATTTGATTCACAAAACGGTGCGTTAAATATTTTTAATGAAGTTTTTTACAATAAAGTATTAGTATCAGATCAAATTTTACCAATGGTTGGACAAGGGTTTTTATATTTTGGTCCTATCTTAGCACCAATTTTTTCAATTGCTAGTATTCTATCAGTAATGTATTTAGATAATAAAGTACATAGTAGTAATTCTATATTCAAAAAATACATTATGACATATTTATGTGTAAAATTTGCATTGTTCTTTATGGCAAATGCAACAATACAAATATCATTTTTCACTAACTTTTTCCTAGTATTACTAGTTATAAATTATTTGAACAATAAATTAACACTTAAGAAGGTGTGACTTTTGAATATCGGAAAAAAAGATGTGATGTGGAGTTACATTAGTTTGGCAATGATTCAAGGAGTTAATATTGTACTCTTGCCTATAATATTAAAGTATTTAAATTCTGCTGAACTTGGGCTATGGTATACTTTCACTTCACTTTATGGCTTAGCTATGCTTATAGATTTTGGATTTCAAACAGTTATTGCGAGGAATATAAGTTATATATGGTCTGGCGCAAAAAGTATTAACAGTACTGGTATTAATATAGATAAAGAGGATAAAAAAGAAGAGTTTGATTTAAGGTACTTTATTAAATTACTTTCTACCGTTAAATTTACATATTATATAATGGGTTTAATAATATTAATCTTTTTAATAAGTTTCGGAACATTATACTTAGTTGAAGTTACAAATGGTGAAATAGACGTACAATCAATGTTAATCGCTTGGTTATTTTATATGATGTCTATTGTGCTCAATATTGCTTTCTCATTTTGGAATGCAATATTAAAGGGTATTGGAGCTATAAAAACTTATAATCAAATTCTTGTAGTTACCAAAGTTGTTCAATTAATTTTATCGACTGTTTCATTAATTTTAGGATACGGTATAATTGGCGTTTCTTTCTCTTACTTTATCTCGGTTGTTGTGAATAGACTACTACAATCAATTTCATATTATCGCTATTCTGTGCAAACCCAATTAACTAAAAGAAAAATTAAAATAAAATATGATAAACAAATATTTCAATCTTTAATACCTAATACAATTAAAACGGGTATTAATTCATTAGCTAGTTATTTAATTATTGGTTTCCCGATAATTTTGTGTTCGTATTTTTTATCATTAGAAATTTCCGGGAAATTTGGATTAGTAAATCAAATTATAACATTAATTTTGGCACTTTCTAATGCATACTTTAATACATATTTGTCAAAATTCAATTACCTAAGAGTAAAACAAGAGAATGAACAATTAGTAAAATTATTTTTAAAGTCAATATTTACTAATTACTTATTTAATTTCTTTGCTTTTTCATGCTTAATAATAATGGGTGATTATATCTTGGAATTTATTGGAACTAATTATAAATTATTAGATTTGGTACCTTTATTAATAATCATTACCTATAGATTTTTATATAATAATCAACTGTTATTTACTGCATTTTTAACAACTAAAAATAAAATTCCATATTATATGCATTTTATTTTATCGTCAGTTTTAACTGTAGTAATACAAGCTTTATTGTTAAATATTTTAGGAAGAAATATATTGAATTTAATTCTTCCACTCCTAGTAATTCAGTTATTTTTTAACAATTGGTATTGGGTAGTATATGTAATTAAAGATATGGGGAGAGATTTAAATGAAAAGAAAATCAATAATGAATAAATCAGTAACTTTGATGTTATATTTATATAAAAAGAGAGTACCAATTATACCGAGGTTGATGCAACAACTAAATCGCTTAATATTTGCTTGTGATGTACCTCGTAGCGTTAAACTTGGAACTAATACAATATTTGCGCATAGTGGATTGGGGTGCGTGATACACTCCAATGCAGTTATAGGGGATGATTGTAAAATACAGCAAAACGTTACAATCGGTGGCAGAGGTAAACATGGTGTACCAACAATTGGTAACAACGTATTTATAGGAGCGGGAGCAACCATCATTGGAAATGTTAATGTAGGCGATAATGTAATCATAGGTGCGATGACTCTTGTATTAAATGATGTTGAAGAAGGTAAAGTAGTTGTAGGAATACCAGCTAAAGGAGTGAAATAATGAAAATATTATTTGTTGTTAATAATTTTAACATTGGAGGGCCACAGAAAAGTTTATTGAATTTACTTTATGATCTTGAAGGCAAAAATGTAAATATTGATTTAATGATATTGAATCAACAAGATGAATTAAGTAAATATCTACCTAGTTATGTAAATAAGATTTCAGTTCCTAGCAAATATGCATTGTTAATGTTAGATAAAAATAGTTTACCTATAAACTTGATTAAAAACTTAAAAAGTCCTAAATTAATCTTTAACACTTTGTTATTCATCGTAAAAAGTAAAATGAAAAAATATAACAATACAAAAGAAAAACAAAAATTTTGGATTGATAACAAATGGAATTTTACAGAATTCACTAAAACTTATGACTATGCCATAGGCTTTTCTGGAGGGCATTCCATTTATTTTGTACATGACTATATAAATGCAGATAACAAAATCGGTAGTATTATTTCAGATTATAAAGTTTTTAATCGAGACAATGAAATAGATAAAAAATACTTTGAAGATATGACAGCTATGCTTGCAGTATCTAACAAATGTGCAGAAATCTTTTATGAGTTATTTGATATCCAAGCTGAAGTTTTCTATAACAGTCTTCCTATTAAATTATATGAAAATATAGATGAAAAACAATTTGATTATAATCCTAAAAATATGAATTTATGCACAATTTGTAGATTAGATGAAGGTAAAGGTTTAGATTTATTAATAGATGCTGCAAAATTCATAAAAAAATCGAAATTAAATATAAAGTGGTATGTTGTTGGTAAAGGTAAGCTTGAAAATTGGTTAGAACAGGAAATTGAAAAAAATCAGTTGAATAATATAGTTATCCCACTAGGTTTTATATTTAATACAGGAAGTATATTAAAAAAAATGGATTTACTTATACATCCTTCTAGATTTGAAGGAAAATCGAATACTATTGATGAAGCTCTATTCTATAATAAAATTATAGTTGCAACTAATTTCGATACTGTTTTCGAACAAATTAATGATGGAGACAACGGTTTTATTGTGAATATGGACGGCAAGGAAATTGCAGAAAAAATTATAGAATTATATAAAAATGAAGACTTATATCATGATATAAAAAATAAAATTATAAATAGCTCCAATTCAAATATAGATAAGGGTAAAGAATTTTTAGATTTACTTCATAAAATGGGGGAACATTAATGCCTACTTTAACTATTTTCACACCTACATTTAATAGGAAACACACTTTAATAAGATTATATAACTCATTAGTAAATCAAACATGTTATGATTTTGAATGGCTTATTGTAGATGATGGATCGACAGATGATACTAAATCGTTAATAGAAAGCTTTAATACTAAAAAATTTAAAATTAGATATATTTATCAAAAAAACAGTGGAAAACATATTGCTACAAATTTAGGATTAAAAAAAGCAAATGGAAATTTATTTACTTGTTTAGATAGTGATGATTGGTTTTACTATGATGCAGTAGAAATTATTATTAGTAAATTTAAAAAAGATAATAATATTAAAGGACTAATATTATTAGATAGTTATGAGGATGGAAGTGTCATAGGTGACTTTCTCCCGGAAATTGAAAATTTAAATTGGGTGGATTTGAGATATAAATATAAAATTAATGGTGATAAATGTTACGTATTTAAAACATCAATTGTAAGATATATGACGTTTCCGCAATTTGAAAACTCAAAACACATGCCACCTTCTTATCAATTGTTTGAGTTTAGCCGACTCTATAAATTTCAATTAGTTAATATGAAAGTAAAATATGTTGAATATCAAGTTGACGGAATTAGTAGCAAAGTTAAGTTGAATTATTTTGTCTCAGCAGGTAATTATTGTGAGTATAGAAAGTTTGCTCATGACCAATTACCAAATTTCAAAGAAAAATTAAAAAATATTTTGTTATATGATATTTCTTGGATAAGTTTAAGATTGAAAGCTAAGTACAAATTTAATGATAAAAGGCTTTTTATTTCAACTGTGGCTTGCTTGCCAGTAGCATATAGTATGTATATTTATTATAAAATTAATTTTTGGAAGAAGGGAATAATGTGAATAACAATATTTACTTCATTATTAGATTAATACAGATCCCTTATAATTTTTTACCTAGGTTTGTATGTGATTTTCTTTGGAATGTGTTTTCAATAAGTGAATCGAAAATTGCGTTGTTGTATAGATATTTATTTTTAAATAGATATGCAAATCAAGTTGGGAAAAATGTCTATTTAGGAAAATATATAACAATAAAAAACATTCAGTATTTGAAGTTAGGCAATAATGTTAGCATACATGCTTATAGTTATATAGATGCATTTGGGGGAATTGAGATAGGTAATGATGTTTCAATAGCTAATCATGTAACTATAATATCGTCAGATCATACATGGAGCGATAACAACAAACCTATTAAATATAATCCAGTAGATCCTAAAAAGATAATTATTGAAAATGATGTATGGATTGCAGCTGGTGTAAGAATACTTGGTGGGATTATTGTGAAAAAAAGAAACGTCATTGGTGCTGGTGCAGTTGTCAATAAAAACACAGAAGAAAATAGTGTGTATGTAGGTGTGCCAATTAGAAAGATAAAGGAGATATAAAATATGAAAATTTTAATCACTGGTGCAGCAGGTTTTATTGGATCACATCTTGCGAAAAAGTTAATTCAACAAGGACATCATGTTATAGGCGTAGATAGCATAAATGATTATTATTCAGTTTCTTTGAAAGAAGATAGACTAGAATCGATAGGAAAAGAGAATTTTACTTTTTACAAATTAAAATTAGAAAATTACGAAGATTTAGTAAAAATATTTAAAGATGAAAAACCAGAAGTGGTTGTTAATTTAGCAGCTCAAGCGGGTGTTAGATACAGCATCGATAATCCAAAAGCGTATATAGATGCCAATATTGTTGGTTTCGCGAATATACTTGAATGTTGCAGACATTTTGATATACAAAATTTAATTTATGCATCATCAAGTTCTGTATATGGCGCAAATACTTCTAAACCATTTAGCACTTCGGATAACATAGATCATCCGTTAAGTTTATATGCTGCAACTAAAAAATCTAACGAATTAATGGCACATACGTATAGTCATTTATACAATTTGCCAACTACCGGTTTGAGATTTTTTACAGTATACGGACCTTGGGGAAGACCAGATATGGCACTATTTAAATTCACAAAAGCGATTGTAAATGATGAGGTTATAGATGTTTATAATCACGGTAATATGATGAGAGATTTTACTTATGTGGATGATATTGTAGAAGCAATAAGTAGATTAGTGAAAAAACCTGCATCGCCAAATAAAGAATGGTCAGGTGCAAATCCAGATCCTAGTTCTTCTTATGCACCTTATAAAATATATAACATAGGAAATAACAGTCCAGTCAGATTAATGGAGTTTGTAGAAGCAATTGAAAATAAATTAGGAAAAGAAGCTAAGAAAAACTACATGGATTTACAACCTGGAGATGTACCTGAAACTTATGCAAATGTAGATGACTTGTTTAGAGATATTGATTTTAAACCAGAAACTACAATTCAAGATGGTGTAAATAAATTTGTTGATTGGTATTTGGAATATTACAAGTAAATAATGGGAGATGTTACTTTTATGGAAAGAAGTATTGCAGTTGTTGGATTAGGTTATGTAGGTTTACCAGTAGCTGTCACTTTTGGTAATAAACATAAAGTGATTGGATTTGATATTAATGAGTCAAGGATTCAAGAGCTAAAAAATAATTACGATAGAACAAATGAAGTTACAGAAGATAAATTAAAGCAAACTAATATAGAGTACACTTCAAATGCAGTGGATTTGAAAAAAGCTGATTTTATTATTGTAGCTGTACCAACACCGATTGATAAACATAATAAACCGGATTTATTACCATTATTAAAAGCCAGTGAAACAGTTGGAAAAGTGATTACGCCTGACACAATAGTAGTTTACGAGTCAACGGTATATCCTGGTGCAACAGAAGAAGACTGTGTACCTGTATTAGAAAAACATTCAGGACTAGTTTGTGGTAAAGACTTTTTTGTTGGCTATTCACCAGAAAGAATAAATCCAGGTGATAAAGTGCATACTTTTGAAACAATTACTAAAGTTGTATCAGGTCAAACACCTGAAGTATTAGAAGTAGTTGCAGACGTATACAGCTCAGTAGTTACATCAGGAGTTCATAAAGCATCCTCAATTAAAGTGGCAGAAGCAGCAAAAGTAATTGAAAATACACAACGTGATGTGAACATTGCATTAATGAATGAACTCGCAATCATTTTTGATAAATTAAACATAGACACTAATGAAGTACTTAAAGCTTCAGGAACAAAATGGAACTTCTTGAATTTTAAACCAGGGTTAGTAGGCGGACATTGTATTGGTGTTGACCCATATTATTTAACACATAAAGCTCAAGAAGTTGGTCACCATCCTGAAGTTATCCTAGCAGGTAGAAGGATAAATGATAATATGGCTAAACATATTGCTTCTAATGTAATTAAAGAATTATTAAAGCAAGGATTAGAAGTTCAAGGCGCATCAGTGAATGTATTAGGTCTTACATTTAAAGAAAACTGTCCAGATTTAAGAAATACAAAAGTTATTCATATTATTGAAGAACTTAAAGAATACGGATTAAAAATATACGTAAATGATGTAGAAGCCAATTCCGAAGAGGCTAAAAAATTATATGATTTGAATTTGATTAAAAAACAAGAGTTAGGTAAAGCAGATGCTTTAATATTTGCAGTCCCACATGAAGACTACTTAATTAATAAACATGAATATTTGAAATTATTAAATGAAAATGGAGTAGTGTTTGATGTTAAAGGTATTATAAGAAGTGAAGATTTATTAATAAATCAGAGACTTTGGAGGCTATAGATATGAAAATAGTACAGATTGCTGCGATAGAAAGTACGCATATCAAACTTTTAAAAGCTTTGAATGAAGAGAGTATTAAAAAAGGGGCAGAGGTTCATTGTGTTTGTACCACTGGAAATAAAAAGAAAGAACTTCAAAAGCAAGGCGTTATAGTTCACGATATTAAAATCGACCGTAAAATTAGCCTGTTAGGAAATATAAAATCAATATATAGGATGTTAAAATTATTCAAAAAATTAAAACCAGACATTGTGCACACGCATACACCTGTAGCATCTGTTTTAGGAAGAATTGCAGCTAAATTAGCTAAAGTCCCTAATATTATCTATACAGCCCACGGATTTTATTTTCATGATGGTATGTCGAAAAAAACATATTTTATATACTTCCATATTGAAAAAATTATTGGGAAAATTTGTACTGACTATATTTTTACGCAAAGTAGAGAAGATTATTTGACAGCTAAAAAAAATAATTTTCTAAGAAAGAAGAAACAAAACAACTATTTTCACATTAGTAATGGCATCGACTTAAATAATGAATTTAATATAAATAATATAAGTGAGAAAAAAATAAAAGATATAAAATTAAAACATAATATTAAAAAAGGAGATATTATAGTTACTTTCATAGGTAGATTAGTGAAGGAAAAAGGTATTTTAGACCTATTAGAAGCTTATAGTAAATTAGAATCTAAAAATGTTAAATTTATTATTATAGGTAGCTTGTCGGATAGCGAAAGAGATAAAGATACCATAAAAATAATTGAAAAATACAAAAAAAATAGCGATGTCATTTTTACTGGTCAAATATCAAATATAAATGAATATTTAACTTTAAGTGACATATATTGCTTGCCTTCATATAGAGAGGGGATGCCACGTTCAATAATTGAAGCAATGGCTATGAAAAATGCTATTATTGCTACAAAAATTAGAGGATCGAGGGAAGAAGTTGTTGAAAATGAAACAGGCTACTTGATTCCTTTAAAATCAAGTAAATATATTGCTAGTAAAATAGATAATTTGGTAGGAAATGTTGAAATACTTAATAGCTTTAAAGAAGCAGGGTATTCTCGCGCATTGCAAATTTATAATGAGGAAGAAGTAATAAAAACACAGTGGAAAGTTTTTCGTAAATTAGTTAAATAAAGGTGTGATTTTAAAGTGTTAAAACGTGTGTTTGATTTTACAGTAAGTGGAATAGGGTTAATAATTACGTCACCAATTATGTTATGTACAGCCGTATTTATTTCTAAAAAATTAGGGAAACCAGTATTATTTAAACAAATTAGACCAGGAAAAAATGGGGTTCCATTTTCTATATATAAATTTCGTACAATGACAAATGAAACAGATAAGAATGGACAATTATTATCAAATGAATTAAGAAAAACTAAATTTGGTTCATTATTAAGAAAGACAAGTATCGACGAATTACCCCAACTTATTAATGTAATCAGAGGAGATATTAGTTTAGTAGGTCCGAGACCATTATTAATTGATTACTTACCCCTTTACAATGATTTTCAGAGAAAAAGGATGAATGTGAAACCTGGAATAACTGGATGGGCACAAATAAATGGTAGAAATACTATATCATGGGAAAAAAAATTCGAATTGGATGTTTGGTATGTAGAAAATCAGTCATTTAAGCTAGATATGTATATTCTTTATAAAACGTTTACAAATGTTTTGAGGAAAAAAGATATAAATGCCAATAGTTCTATTTCTATGGAAAGGTTTAAAGGCACGGAATCATGAAAAAAATATTTTTAATTGGTATGGGTGGACATGCAAAAGTAGTTAAAGACATTATAGAATTAAATAATGAATTTGAAGTAATAGGGTATTTAGATGATAAATTCCATGAAAAATCAGTCAGTGATGGAATTATTTATGACAATTTAAATTCATATAGAAACTATGAGGACAATTATTTTATAATTACAATCGGCAATAATAAAATAAGAAAACAAATTTTTGAAAAGTTAGAACTTCCACTCTGTAAATATCCAAAATTCATACATCCTTCAGCAGTTATTGGATCGAATGTTGAAATAGGATATGGAACAGTAGTTATGGCAAATGTAGTAGTAAATGCAGATACTTATGTAGGTAATCACTGCATTTTAAATACAATGGCAAGTATTGGGCATGACGTATTAATTAAAGACTTTGCTCATATATCGCCTAATTCTACATTAACAGGTGGTGTGCAAGTAGGGATGTACACTCAAATAGGTGCAGGATCGACGGTAACGCCAAAAGTAATAATTGGAGATTCAACATTAGTAGGTGCAGGATCAACTGTAATTAGTAATATATCAAATAATATGACAGTATTTGGTACACCAGCAAAACCCAAGGAGTGAGAGTAATTGACAAATGAACGAGTATATTTATCCAGACCACATATGGGTGGGAATGAACAATCTTATATATCGAAAGCATTCGAACAAAATTGGATAGCACCATTAGGAGAGAATGTTACAGAATTTGAAAATAGTATAAAATCTTATATCAATATAGATGAAGCATTGGCTGTTAGTAGTGGTACTGCAGCAATACATTTAGCACTTATAGAGAGTGGTGTAACAGAAAATGATTATGTATTTTGTACATCTTTAACTTTCTGCGCGACTTCTAATCCGATTTTATATCAAAATGCTATCCCTGTATTCATTGATTCTGAATTAGATTCTTGGAATATGTCGCCAGTCGCGTTGGAAAAAGCGTTTAAAGAATTTGAAAAAAAATCAATTAAACCAAAAGCTGTTATAGCAGTTAACTTATATGGGCAATCTGCAAGATTAGATGAAATAAAATCAATTTGTGATACATATAATGTTACATTAATAGAAGATGCTGCTGAATCATTAGGCGCTGAATTCCAAGGTAAAATGAGCGGTAGTTTTGGTGATTTTGGTATTTTTTCATTCAATGGTAATAAAATTATTACAACAAGTGGCGGTGGCATGCTAGTAACAAATAACAAAGAAGCTAAAGAACATGCACTTTTTTTAGCAACACAAGCAAGAGATAAAGCAATACATTATCAACATAGTGAATTAGGTTATAATTACAGATTAAGTAATATCTCAGCCGGTATTGGCCGAGGACAAATGGAAGTATTAGAGCAACGTGTTCAAAAAAGAAGAGCAATTTTTGATAAGTATTATCAAGAATTGTCAGATATTGAAGGTATTGATTTTCAACCGGAATTACCTAACTCCAAGGCAAACAGATGGCTAACTGCATTAACAATTGATGAGAAAAAGGCTGGATTTTCGGCAAACGATGTAATAAATGCACTTAGCAAAGAAAATATAGAAGCACGACCTGTATGGAAACCTATGCATTTACAACCATTATATGACCAATATGAATTTATTTATGATGGTGTAGATAATGCTAAATACTTGTTTGAACATGGGATTTGTTTACCTTCAGGTTCAGATATGGAAACAAAGGTTCAAGAAGAAATTATTCAAATAATAAAAAAATTATAAAATAAATAAAAAGAAGGTGGATACATGGAAAGAAGAAAAAAGAAAAAATCCACGGTAAAAAGGGTTATTCTCACTGTATTAATCATTTTAGCACTGCTAATTATTATAGCTGCAGCATTTATATTCTATAAACTTACTTCATTAAATAGTTCAATTAATGATCCACTTGATAGAAAACATTCTGAACTTAGAGATGGACCATTAAAAAAAGGAGAGCCAATTTCAATAGCGCTTTTTGGTATAGACTCTGATGAAGTTAGGGATTCAGAACACGGTGGGCAAAGATCAGATTCAATCGTACTTCTGTCAATTAATCCAAAAGATAAAAAAACTGAAATGATTAGTGTGCCGCGTGATACACATGCTGAAATTGTTGGTAAAGATACAGAAGAAAAAATCAATCATGCCTATGCCTATGGTGGTCCAGATATGGCAGTGAAATCTGTAGAAAAGCTTATGGATGTCCCAATTGATCACTATGCAGCCATAAACATGGATGGTGTTTCTACACTTATAGATGAAGTCAATGGTGTTGATGTTGTTAGTAATGCAACTTTCAATGTTAGGGACTATACATTTGAAAAAGGTAAGAAATATCACATGGATGGCAAAGAAGCATTGGCGTTTATGCGGAGTAGGAAAGAAGCAGGTGCTGGTGGCGATGAAGGAAGGCAAGCGCGACAACAACTTGTGATCGAAGCAGTAGCTAAGAAATCAATGAATCCGAGTTCAATACCGAAAATCAATTCAATATTTAACGCAGTAGAGGATAACGTCAAAACTGATTTGAGTTTAACTGATTTAAACGGTATTCGATCTGATTATAAGAGTGCACAAAAAAATGTGAATCGTCATACTTTAAATGGTGAAAATACATTGGGTGATGATGGATTATACTATTTTTATCCAAGTAATAATGACCAAATAGTTAAAGATTATAAAGATAATTTGAATTTAAAATGATTTTTAGAAATTATTTATTTTGAATAAATATAGTGTGAATTGAGGATTAAAATGAATCTGAGAAAAACAATTTTTAATATAATAAAGTTTAGAGACTATAAATATATAAAATCAGTTAAGAAAAATTTGAGAAACAATATTGAGAAACCTGTGCAAATTAATGAATTCAATAAAGATAATTTTTTAGAATTTATCACAAATAATTCAGTATATTATAAACAGTATAAGGATAAGAAGATTTATGATTTTCCCATTATAACTAAGCGAGATATTGTAGATAATTACAATGAAATTGCAACAATAAAACCTGAAAAACGAAAAAAATTAATGAAAGTGTCAACTAGTGGCTCTTATGGGACGCCATTATCATTTTATGTCACTAAAGAAAAAAGATTAACTCAACAAGGTGAAGTATTATTTTTTGGTAGCTACTCTAATTTTGATTTAGGGATTAAACATTTATATATACGGGTTATTAAACCAAGCTTTAAGAATATGATTATCAAAAATCAATATATATTAAAACCTGGTAATATAGACCAAAATTGGATGAGAAAAGCACTGAAAAAAATATCAAATGAAAAGCATAAGGTTATCATTACTTATCCAAGTATTATGAATAATTTAGCTACTTATGCTTGTGAGCATCAATATGAAATAAAGCATATTAAAGGTATCATTACTTATGGAGAGAAATTAGATGAGAAATCTAGTCAAAATATTTATAAAGCCTTTAATTGTAAGCCGTTATCAAGGTATTCTACAGAAGAATTAGGGGTTTTAGCTAATACTAAGATTGATAGTAATGAAATGATTTTGAATCAAGTAAATTACTATATAGAAATTTTAGATGAAAATAATGAACCTGTTGCTGAAGGAAATACAGGTAAAGTGGTAGTGACAGACTTTAATTCTCATATTATCCCATTGGTACGTTATGATACAGGAGATTTAGCTACATTAACTAGTTATAAAGATGGTCTTGCACATACGATTAGTAATATAGAGGGTAGAAAAATAGAAACGGTGTATACTACTAAGGGTGATGCATTAATGCCCTTTAATATTAATATAATGATGAGTAAAATTGAAAATATTTATCAATTTCAATTTATACAAAAAGGCAGAAAAGAATATGACCTTAAAATTTTACCAAAGAAAAGTTTTGATGAATCAAAATTAAATGAATTAAAAAAGCAATATAAAAATCTTCTGGGTGAAGATGCGTTAATTAATATTAATTTAGTAGACAAAATAGAAACACTTAAATCTGGGAAAAGACCCTATATCATTAATCAATATACTCAAAAATAATGAAAAATGATTCGAATCGGACTGATATATTTCAGTTCGATTTTTGTATATTTATTTATGAAAACGGCAACATGAAATAAAAGACTTCGCAAAAAATTTCAAGTATAATTGTTTTAATACTAGGTATTAATTTTAAAAAAGAAGTGAGGTTATAACATGTCTAAAGTCATTCAAGACATACATACAGCATTTGAGCATTTAGAAAATGGCATGACAGTACTTGCCGGTGGTTTTGGGCTATGCGGGATACCAGAGCATGCCATTGAAGCGATTCGTACAAAAGGTACAAAAGGATTAACCGTAGTGAGTAATAACTGTGGTGTAGATGATTTTGGATTGGGTCGTTTACTTGAGAAAAAACAAATAGATAAAATGGTTAGCTCGTATGTAGGTGAAAATAAAATATTTGAGCAACAACTGATCAATGGTGAGTTAGATGTAACACTAACACCTCAAGGTACGTTGGCTGAAAAACTACGTGCAGGCGGTGCAGGTATTCCAGCATTTTACACAAAAACAGGTGTGGGGACTTTGATCGCTGAAGGTAAAGAATCACGAGAATTTGACGGTGAAACGTACATTATGGAACGTGCCATTACAGGCGATTTTGGTATTGTGAAGGCTCAAAAGGCGGATACATTTGGTAATTTAGTATTTGAAAAAACAGCGCGTAATTTTAATCCTTTATGTGCTATGGCCGCCAAGACTACTGTCGTTGAAGTAGAAGAAATTGTTGAATTAGGTGAAATTGACCCAGATGATGTACATATGTCAGGTGTATATGTGGATTATATCTATCTTGGAAAACATTTTGAAAAACGCATAGAAAAACGTACAGTGAAGGAGGTACAACATGGATAAACAAACACAACGTAAGAAGATTATTCAGCGTGCAGCACAAGAAATTCATAGTGATATGGTAATAAATTTAGGTATTGGTATGCCAACACTTGTAGCAAATGAGATGAATGACCATGTAGAAAATGTCTTTTTCCAATCTGAAAATGGTTTGCTTGGTATTGGCCCATATCCTACTGAAGATGAAGTGGATCCAGATTTGATTAATGCAGGTAAAGAAACGGTTACTGCTGCTAAAGGGGCTTCCTATTTCGACAATGCAGAATCATTTGCGATGATACGCGGCGGGCATATTGATTTAGCAATTCTTGGTGGTATGGAAGTTTCGGAAACAGGTGATTTAGCAAACTACATGATTCCTGGCAAGCTCGTAAAAGGTATGGGCGGTGCGATGGATTTGGTGGTTGGAGCTCAAAAAGTGGTCGTTATCATGGACCATATGAATAAACATGGTGAATCTAAGATAAAATCAAAATGTGAGTTGCCTTTAACAGGCGCAGGTGTTGTTAATACGTTAATCACAGATTTAGCTGTTTTTAAATTTGAAGATAAAGTTATGAAATTGGTTGAACTTCAAGAAGGTGCCACACTTGAACAGGTACAAACCCATACAGATGCTTATTTTATAAATTGCTTGAATCATTAGCTGTTTTTCCACATATTGCACGATGTATTCATAGGTAGATCATTATCTATTTTTAAAAGATTAGCTCTTAGTCAAACTTAAAATTCCGAGTAAGTATGTTATTGTAACAATAGAGGTTGAATTAATGACAAAGGTTCGGAGATTGATATGAAGAAAAATGCAGAACTGAAAAGTATTGTTATTGCTATTATATTTGCAGCGGCTGCAGATGTGGTTCCTAACTGCATATTTCATAAAATCTTGTTGGTAATCGGTATTTTAGCATTTATTTATATGTTGATTACACATTTAAAGTTTACGTTATATCATATTAAAATAGAAGATAATCAGCAACAAACATGGTTTAGTGTGAAAACGGATTATTGGTTGCTGTTTATTAAAAATATGTTGGCCATAACGCTATTATTAGCGATATATTGTGTGTCTGTGTATGTCGATAATCATATGGCTTGGATTATCATTCCTTTACTTGTCGTTGGATTTATAGGAATAATCTTATTTGAAAATAAATTTGAAAAGAAGAGCAACATTTTAGAGTCAGAAAATGTAAAAGAATAGAGGTGGCTTATGAAATTTATTGATGCACATGAACAAGCTGAATTATTAAACATGGAAGAAGTCGTTGAAGCAGTAGCCGAATCTTTACAGGCCTATTCTGAAGGGAAGACGGATACCCCTTTACGTTATGTACTTCCTTTTAATGAAAACAATCGTTATCTAGTTATGCCGGCTTTATCTGATGAATTGAAAGTTGTGGGGCTTAAAACAGTAACAATGGCCCCTAATAATACAAAGATAGGTAAAAATACCATTGTTGGTTCTGTGATATTATCAGATTATGAAACTGGTGAAACATTAGCTGTATTAGAAGGTTCTTACTTAACTAAAATTCGTACAGGCGCAATTTCTGGCGTAGCTACAAAATACCTTGCTCGTGAAAATGCAGAAACATTATGTGTCATAGGGACAGGCGATCAAGCACAAGGATTAATTGAAGCTGTATTAGCTGTTAGAGATATCAAACATATTCAACTGTATAATAGAACTCACCGTAAAGCAGTGACATTTGCAGAAACGATTCAACAGCAATATCAATCCGTTGATGTGACAGTGATGGAAAATGTTGATGATGCTATAGCTAATGCTGATGTTATTGTCACTGCAACCAACGCCACACAACCTGTTTTTAATAAATCATTAGAAGCTGGGGTCCATGTGAATGCTGTAGGTTCTTTTAAATCAGATATGCAAGAGTTGCCTTCACACGCTATAGCAAATGCAGATAAAGTAGTTGTAGAAGCATCGGAAGCTGCATTAGAAGAAACAGGAGATTTAATTACCCCAATAAAAGAAGGTCTGTTTGGAGAAAAAGATTTATATGGCGAACTAGGTGAAATTGTCAGTTCTCATTTAGCTGGACGCGAAAGTGATGATGAAATTACCGTATTTAAATCTGTAGGTGTAGCCATTGTAGATATTATTGTGGCTAACTATTTTTATCAAAAAGCACAGAAAAATAATGACGTGCAGTAATTTATATATAAGGTCGATAAAGTAAAATTTTGATAGGCTATAGTAAAATTATTAAGCGTTTCGCTGTATTGCTTTATAGTATAATGTAGGTATTATTTTATACTTTAAAGGATACTTATGGCGGAACGCTTTTTAAGTTAGTTTACAAATTTAATATTTATCAAAGCATACTTACACAAAAGATTAGTGTTTCATAGATTCAGTTATTAGCAATATTTAGGTTTAGGTATGCAGATAAATGAATTTTTGCAAAGTGCATAGTGTTATAATTCAATTATTATTAAGTTTTTACTTCAATTTCTTTTGATTTGATCGTCAAAATTGTTAAACTTGTATTAATATAAAGAAGATGTTAATTAACTAAAACTATAATTTTAGTTTAATATTGTTGTATTTTTTATGATAAAAGTAGAGTTATATGGTTTAATAGATTTTATTAATTGAATTGATGGTCAGTATATTATGACTTGAATATATAGGAGGAGAAATAATGAAAATACTAATTACAGGTGGTGCTGGATTTATCGGCTCGCACTTAGCAGAACACTTTAATAAAGCTAATGAGGTGTTTATATTAGACAATTTAAGCACAGGGCATCGTTCGAATGTCGAATTTATAGATGATGCGCATTTCATTGAAAATGATGTGATTAATACATCATTTGTGACATCCTTAGTAGAGAAAGAACAATTTGATATCGTCATTCATTTAGCAGCCGTAGTTAGTGTTGTAGAAACAATAAATGACCCTATAAAGTCTCAGTCTGTCAATATAAATGGCACATTAAATCTCTTAGAAGCCAATCGTCAATATAATCATAATTTGAAGAAATTTATTTTTGCATCATCAGCAGCCGTTTATGGTAATACCGAAGGATTACCAAAACAAGTCGAAACGTTCATTGATCCTGAATCACCTTACGCTGTGGAAAAATATGCTGGGGAACAATATACAAAAATTTACAGTACGCTATATCAACTGCCAACAACTGCTTTAAGATTCTTTAATATATATGGACCGAGACAAGATCCTCATTCACCATACTCTGGTGTATTATCTATTATAGATAATAAATTTAAAAATAACGAAACATTCACATTTTTTGGGGATGGAGAGCAAACGAGAGATTTTGTATATGTAAAGGATTTGGTGCAAGCGGTTTCAACAGTGCTCGATAATGAAGTGACGAATGGCAAAATATACAATTTAGCTACTGGTAAACAAATATCACTATTAGAAATTTTTGATAAGTTCAAAAAGGTTTATAATAAATCTATAGACTATCAGTTTGCTGAATCAAGAAGTGGGGATATTAAACATTCTTGTGCTGATATCAAAGGTTTGGAAGCGCTAGGATATAAACCACAATATGATATTATGTCAGGTTTAACTGAATATATTAATTACTCGAATACAGATAAGAAAAACTAAGAGGTGGAAGAATGATTGGTAAAACGAAAAAGTTTGTATTAAATCAGACAAAAAGAAAATTAAAATTCATTTCGGAACCATTGAAATTACAATTTAGAAGTAAATACACAAGAAATATTATGCATTATGCAAATCTATATAAAACGATTGAAGTAGATGACAAGCATATTTTGTATCAAGTTAGAGATGGACAAAGTATGACAGATAGTCCTTATGCAATATTTAAATATTTAATGAGCCATCCTGATTATCAAAAATATATACATATTTGGGTCGTAGCATCTCAAAAAATGCAAAAAGCATTTTCTAAAAAATATAGTAAATATAAAAATGTAAAATTTATAGTTAAAGAAAGTGAAGACTATTTACATTATTTAACAAAGTGTAAATATCTCATCAATAATGCGACGTTTCCAACGTATTTTACGAAAAAGCCAAATCAAATATATGTTAATACTTGGCATGGTACACCTTTAAAAGCAATGGGGTTAGATATCAAACATAATTTATTAGAATCACAAAATACAATTCGTAACTTTTTAAGTTCTGACTATATTATTTCACCTAACCAACATACGACAGATATTTTTAAAAAAGCATTTAAATTAGACGGTTTAAATGATGAAGCAATTTTAGAAATTGGTTATCCTAGAATAGATGCAACGCTAAATGCACAGTCAAAAGAAGTTATGCAGAAATTAAAGCAACAAGGCATTAAATTAACAGATGCGCCGATTTTACTCTTTTCACCGACATGGCGTGGCCAAACGGTCAGTACACCAGAAGATAATATTGAAGAAATTGAAGCGCTGATTGAGTCATTAAATAAACAAACACATTATCAAGTGTTATTAAAAGTGCATCCGTTTATTTATAAAAAAGCAGTAGGTAATAAAAAATTAAAAAAATACTTAGTGGAAGATACATTTGATACGAATGAATTACTCAGTATTGTTGATTTGCTTGTAACTGATTACTCAAGTATCTTTTTTGATTATTTAGTTACAGATAAACCTATTATTTTTTATACACCCGATTATAAAGCCTATGAAGAAGACAGAGGATTTTATCTTCCTGTGGATAGTCTTCCAGGTCCAAGTGTGCACTCAATTGAAGCATTGGTAGCTACTGTCCAAGAATCACAGCGCATGCTAGCACAATATAAGGGGAACTATCAAAAATATAAACAAAAATTTGTGAATTACGATGATGGACAAGTCACGGAAAGAGTTGTCAATCAAGTGTTTCATCATGATGCACCCAAAAATGGCGTTCAAAACAACAGAAAAGAGCGTATTTTAATATATCCAGGTGGTATGAAACCTAATGGCATAACAACATCGATCCTGAATTTATTAGAAAATGTTGATTATGATAGATATGATATTACGGTTTATCTTGGATTCAATAGAAATAAAGATGTGATAGATAATCTATATAGCTTAAATGACAATGTGAGGGTTATTTTAAGAAAAGGACCATTGTTGGCAAACACTTCAGAATACTATCGTAACCTATTGGTACGCAATAGAGGCATCAAATCGAAAATTGAAGAAAAAATTTATCCGGATGCATTGTATCAACGCGAATTTAGAAAAGTGTTTGGTAACTCAGCGTTTGATGTCGTTATGGATTTCAGTGGCTATGCGATGTTTTGGTCTGAAATCTTGTTAGCGAGCAAGGCTAAAAGAAAATTAATCTACTTGCACAGTGATATGAAAATGGATATGGAGCGTAAAGTGAACGGTGTGAGACCGCATTACGCTAATCTAAAAGGTGTGATGTCCTTATATCCTTATTATGATAAGCTCGTAAGTGTGTCTGAAGTGACTAAGCAGGAAAATGTTAACAAAATAGCGAATAGAAAAACAAAAGATAAATTTAAATCATCGATGAATACCATTAACTTAGATAGAATTTATAATTTGGTGGATGAAGATAATGATATCTTTATGAAAAATGGGGAACGTGTCATTGTAAGAGAACAGGATAAGCAAATTACAAGCGTACCGTTCCATAAATCCGATTATAAAGTGATGACAATGGGAAGATTATCTCCTGAAAAAGGATTTGATAATTTGATTCAAGCGTTTAGCGGCGTGGTGGAAGCAAATCCTAACGCGAAATTATACATTTTAGGTGATGGCCCACTCAAAAATCAACTAAATAAACTAATTACGTCATTAGATTTATCAGAGCATGTATTTTTAATGGGACAAAAAAGAAATCCATTTAATATTATGAGAGATTGTGATCTATTTGTTTTACCGTCTTATTACGAAGGGCAATCAATGGTCTTATTAGAGGCGTTGACTGTTGGTATAGATATTCTGGCATCAGATATACCAGCCAATCAATATGTACTTGATTATGGCAAGTATGGAATGTTGAGTTTTAATGATGCTGAATCATTACAAACAAGCATACAACAGTTTATTAATAAGGAAACACCTGTTTATGCCAAATTTGATCCAGAATTATATAATAAAGAAGCGATTGAACAATTTTATCATTTATTAGATGACTAAAGTATCATATAACTGAGGGATGAGAAATAATGCTCAAGCCCAAAATAAAGGACGCATCCATATGAAATGGATGCGTCCTTTTTATATTTAAAAGCCTTCAATTTATACTGTGCTTGTTTATTTGAAATGCCATGTTTATATAGTAACTTTTACACTTTAACTATGATGTTTATAATTATTGATAACCATAGACTGTAGTGTATTTCTTCCTACAACAATTCTTATATATGGAATAAAAGATAGTATTATCGCTAATCCAATACAAAATCCAAGTGTGAAAATAGAACTTAAGATTAAAAATAGTGGTGGGAATGTAACAAATGATGCTAGCGATCTAGAAATAAAATCTACAATGATTTGGTGTGCTAAGTATATGAAAAATGATATTTCGCTTATTAAAAACACAAATACTAAATTAAACCGAGTTAAAAATTTAGATAAATAGACGATAAATACAAAACTGATTGCAGAAAATAAGACTAAATCAAATCGATTAGACTCATTTAGATGTACGTCTAAATAAGAAAAATTAAATGCCATATAGGATAAAGCCAATAGCCAAATCAATAGAAGCCAAACTAAATGACGCTTTAAAAAATGAATAACAGTATCATAATATTTACCGAAGTAGAAACCAACAACAAAGTAAAATAGCCAATATAAAATAATGGTTCTACTGAATAAAGGATAAAAATCCCAGAATTCAAGATAAGCAGTACTGTAATACATTAAATAAGAATGTCCAAAACTAATGATAAAGGTAACAACAAGTACAAAAATAGGATTGGCTTTACTCAATAATTTATAAAATAAGCGATGTAATATATAAAACTGAAAAATAACAAGTACAAACCATCCGAAAAATTTACCTTCCACTACGATATTTAAAAAGATTTCCCAAAATGATTTATCTGAATTATCACCAAGAAATAGTCTGAAAGTGATAAATAAACCAAATATAGCATAAGGAATTAAAATAAATTTCATGCGTTTAAGTAAAAAATTTTGCGGAATTTTAGTTGAATATCGCATACCTAATAATGTTTCGGACAAAATAATAAAGCAAGGTGTTGCAAATAATAAAATAACTTGTAAAAAACTATAAAATGATCTTTCAAATTGTGAAATGTGATAATCGTTTACTAAACCGGTTAAACAATGGACGATGACTATTGCGATACAAAATATCGCTCTAGCATAGGTGAGTTCCATTTTCCTCTCCAAAATAAAAACTCCTCTCAAAATCCATTCCATAATATGATAATTAGTATTAAAAGTAAAGTTTATATGAATTTATTTTTATAATAATTATATATAAAGCGTAGCACTTTCTAATATGAAATTTGGGTAAGTTTAAGAAAAAAATGATATGCTTACATATATTTAAAATATTCACTGAAAAATAGCTACTAGCAGTTAATTAAAAAACTAAAAAATTGAAAGGAACAACGTTATGAAATCAATCTTACTAATTGGTCAATCAAATATGGCAGGAAGAGGATTTTTAGATAGTGTAAATCCCATCATTGATGAACGTATTTTTATGCTTAGAAATGGTAGATGGCAAATGATGGAAGAACCGATACATAGCGATCGTTCTGTCGCTGGTATTGGACCAGCTGCATCGTTTGCAAAGCAATGGCTCGATGATCATCCAAATGAAACAATAGGGTTCATTCCATGTGCTGATGGAGGTACTTCTATTGAAGAATGGTCAGATGAAAGTATGCTGACGCGGCATGCTGTAAGTGAAGCGAGATTTGCTATGGAAACGTCTGAATTGATTGGTGTTTTATGGCATCAAGGTGAAAGTGATAGTCAAAATAATAAATTTCAAACATATGAAACAAAATTATCACACCTCATTGATTATTTTAGAGAAGCACTTGAATTGCCTAAACTTACTTTTGTCATTGGATTGTTAGGAACGTTTTTAGGAAAAGAAGGGTTTGGCGCTAGTGCTACAGAGTATCAAGAAATTAATAACAGTATCAAGAACGTCGCGCAGAAACAACATGATTGTTACTTTGTTACAGCAGAAGGCTTAACGGCAAATCCAGATGGTATTCATATAGATGGATTCTCACAACGCTTGTTTGGGATTAGGTATTATGATGCATTTTCAAAATCAAAGGACGTCGTCAATCCTTTAGATAATGAGAGCGAAAGAGAACAAGATTTATATAAAACTGAATTTACTAAAAATGAACAAATGTATATGCTTGTGGCTAGGTTATCTAAAAATGAAATCACCTATCAAGCGTTTATCAATGACATGTCACAACTGAATAAATAATGATTTGGAAAATTATTATTTTTAAAAATATTTATTTTTTCGTTCAATCTATGTCTAAAAAGCCTTTCAAAACACACGAGATGTGTGTACATTTGAAAGGCTTGTTGTATTTTATCATCCCAATACGGTTATGTTAATCGTCCATGTGTGATTTTAGTAAGTGCGTCATTTGTAGCAAATATTTTAGCATTTACAGTTGGGACACCCATGGATTGTAGGCGCTCACTATGCATGTTTAAATAATTTTTAGCATTTTTGTAACTATCAAATGCATAAATGCCACCCGCTTCTTTTTCATCAGCATTTTCTGTCCAAATTTTCCATAAAAAACCTGGTTCTCCATTTATAGATTTCGCTAAATCAGCGAATTGTCTGGACATCTCTTGTCCAAAAGGACCATCGATTGGAAAATCAACTTGTAAAATATAGATCATGATAAACCATCCTTTTTAAATTATTTATTATGTTTACTATACCAATTAAAAATACATTGCAGTATGGTTTTAGCTCAAGCACTTTTCTAATATGAACAATCAAATGTTTAACATAACATCAAAGCTATATCGATAAAGTATTTTTATATATAATTTGTACTAATATTTACAAAAGTGTAATATTACTTGAAAATAAAACGGAGAGGTGTATGATGAAAGTAAACAATTACACTTTGCATATGGAAGACTACAAATAAGGAGTGATTTATTATGCGGAAAGTTGGAAAGTTAATTTCAGCAACTGTCGTTGTATCTACACTGGTTGTCGGTTCTTCAGCAGCATATATCTCAACGAGTAGTCCAACAGCGCAAGCAGCAGAGCAAGTCCAAAAGTGGGGACACGGTGAAGGTGGCGCAAGCGGTGCAAATAGTGAAAATGGTGTTCGTTCACAAGCACAAACAACACCTTGGTATAATTACGAAGGTTATACAACATATGATCCAACTTTTACACAAGATTATAACTTCGTACGTGCTTTAAAATATGACAATGTTACGATTGATGGTTATAAAGTTGACACTAATGCCAAGAAAGAATTTGATCATTCTAAGAAAATTTATGATACAAGCGTAGAATTTAATAGTGACAATGAAGTGGTGCAACTTACTTTCTTCACAAAACCTGATTCAGTATCTAAGTCAACATTTAAGAAGGCTCATACTTCAAATGAAATCATAGGAGAAGGTAAATTAGGCAATAAAGATGGCACTTATGTGAAATATGAAACAAATAATGGCTTTTATACTGCTTTCTTTGATCAAAATGATAATTTGGTGGAAATAACAATCGGTCAGTAGTTTAAATAGTATTAATAAAGTTAAGATTCAACTCAGAGATGATTTGAAATCGCACGTTTTTGAGATTATAGCAACAGTTACTTTAATTGAAATTGTATGCTTTGGCTGGGGCAAATTAAATGTCTCAGCCTATTCTGTTGTATAGTCAATAAAATAAAGTATTCATTAAGAGTGAATGTAGCAGATTTTGTTGATGAAATGCTTAATTGCAGTATTTTTAAATTTTATAGTTACTGAAGTATATATTTAGTCCCAATTATTTCTACTCGTTAATGGTTAGGCGTAATAAAGATAATTGTGTTTTGTTATATTTATGATTATAGTTAAACGTAAGTATAGCGTATTGCTTTCAAATGTGAATAGGGGGATTGAAAACTTGAAAAAATTCTATTTAAGTGTTTTGTTTGGGCTTTTTTTACTCACAGTGACAGGAAAGGTCGCTGATGCAAAAAGTTTTGATCAAATAGAACAAGATAATGATACAATTGTAGGGGTTTATGGTGTCAATACAGCTAATGGCAAAGTGGTACAGCACAGATCAGGTGAACGGTTTGCATTTGCATCTACATATAAAGCAATTTCAAGTGGTATATTATTACAAAACACGCCAACGTCAGAACTAAATAAAAAAATAGCGATATCCAAAGATGACATTGTCGCTTATTCACCCGTCACTGAAAAATATATCGGCAAGCAAATGACGTTAAAAGCATTAATAAAAGCTTCTATGTTGCAGAGTGATAATACAGCTAATAATAAAGTCATCGAAGAAATAGGTGGAATTAAAGAATTTCAACAAGCACTCATACATCGTGGAGACCATATATCTAATCCACAAAGACTCGAACCAGATTTAAATTTATATGATCCACAAAGTACAGATGATACAACCACACCTAAAAGAGCTGCAACAACGTTCAATCATCTTCTACAGAGTGAAAATATGAGCAAAGCTAACCTTGAATTACTAAAGCATACAATGATTCATAATGAAACTGGAGGTACGTTAATAAAAGCAGCTGTATCTAAGGATGATGTTGTAGGAGATAAAAGTGGTCAAGGTTTAACCTATGGTAGTCGAAACGATTTAGCTTTTATATATCCAAAAAAGCAAAATAAGCCAATTATTCTTGCTATTTACACGAAAAAATCAGATAAAGATGCGAAACCTGATGATAAAGTTATTCAAACAGCGGCAGAAACAGCTATTAAGTCATTAAAATAAATTCAAGTAAGCGAAACTTAGATTGGTGCAGAGGGGTTAAACATGGAAATAAAGCAAATGAAATATTTTGTAGAAGTTGTGAAAAATGGGGGGATGACACAAGCATCCGAGCATTTATATATTGCGCAATCTACAATAAGTAAAAATATTAAAAGTATTGAAGACGAATTTAATATCACTTTATTTGATAGAAGAAAAAAGCATATTATTTTAACGGATATCGGCCAGATTTTTTATGATAAATGCGTGGAAGCTTTAGCGGTGCTAGATGATTTATCATTAGAAATGGGAGATGTAACAAATTTAGAAAAAGGCCATATAAGAGTTGGTATATCAGCAATTATGAACGTGAGACTTTTTACAGAAAGTTTAAATCATTTTCATAGTAAATATCCAAAAGTGACATACGAAGTTATTGAAGGTGGAGGCAAAGCTGTAGAGTCTTATTTAAATAATGATGAAATTGATGTAGGCATTACTACGTTACCTGTAGATAATGATATCTACCATGCTATCCCACTATATAATGAAAAGTTATTGCTAGTCGTAAACAAAGATGCGATGCTTGCGAAACAAGGACCAGTCTATCTAGGTGATTTGAAAAATGAACGTTTTATTATGTTTCATGATGATTACTATTTAAAAGATCAAATTATTGAAAGTTGTAGAAAAGTTGGTTTTCATCCAAAAACGGTTGCTAAAATGTCTCAAATTACTTTTATTGAAAATATGATTCGAGATGGCATCGGTGTGAGTATATTACCAGAAAGTATCGTAAATATTTTAAATGAAGACCTTGTGGGTATAGAAATTTCAGGTGCAGATGTGTCATGGAATTTGGGAGTTATTTGGAAAAAAGATAGCTATATGAATTATGTAACTCACGAATGGATTAAATTTTTAAAAGATACTAGATAATGATGCTTAACAAAGCGATTATAGTTTATGAAAAATGTATTCCATAACAGAATGTTATATATTCCAACTATGTATTTTAATCATATTTCAGTGCGTAATATAATAGACATATAGAGGTAGTAAGTACTGATGATTAATAGAAGAATAAAAGTTAAAACATTTATGATAATCCCTAGCGCCAAAATATTAACTATATAAGCGTTTCATAATTTAAAGCTCATAACAAATTTATATAGAATTTAACTAATATAATAACTCTCCCCATTCATTCACTAAAATAAGGACACCCTATTCTTATTCATTATTATATTATTGAGCAATGATATTTAAAAACTAAGCTTATCTTCTAAATCAGTACAGTTTAATAAACGACCCTCTTGTCAAACATCAAACAAACATATAAACATGCCCAAACCTTAGCAATAGGTTTGGGCATGTTTATTTTAAATGTTTTTTTGTATTTTAGGGTGAAGATGATAGGCCGACTCAGTTGCTTCATCTTTAATAACTTTATCTAAAGTTGCTACAATCGTTTGAGCAATTTCAGCGGTTGGAACGCCAATCGCGTTGACTGGGTAATCTAATTTTTTAATTTGAGGGATATTGTCATAAGAATACAAGATAGGGTGATCTTGTGGTCCTAGTGCATTTATTGTACCGACTGTTATATCATAGCTGCCACAAATCACGCCTGGTGCAAGTGCGTGTGTTTGTAAAAATTGTTTAACGGCAGATTCCGTTTCAATTGCATTCAAACTTGTAGAATCAATGATACGATAATTTATCTTGTGTTTGTCACAATATTGAGCAATCGCTTCTTTTTTTGCGATTTGACGTGTATCATTTGTATGTATATCACCAATATAATCAATGTGATCAATGTCCTGATCGACCAATGCTTCAATTGCCATGATCATCGCTTCTGAATGGTTTACGTTTATAATCGGATAAGGGATGTCACGATCGACACCATAGGCAACGACTGGGACATTGTTATAAATTTCTGGAGATAAGTTTGTTGCGTCACCTTCATCAAAAATGACGATACCATCACAACCGAATTCAACAAATTTTTTCGAAGCGGCAGCGACATCGTCTATCGACACAAACATGACATAACCTAAATCTTTGATGGCGTGATTGATTTCTGAAATAAGGTGTGTAACCGCTACACGATCTACAGAAGGCCAGATTAATCCAATTGTGCCACTTTTCTTTGAAACAAGTGCTCTAGCAGAATGATTAGGTATATAATTCATTTCTAAAGCTTTTTGTTGAATTAAATTTTTGGTTTTTGGTTTTACGAGATGAGAATTTTTAAGTGCTTTACTAACTGTGGAATAGCTGACACCACAGGCTTCAGCAACATCTTTTAAAGTTACAGCCATAAAATTTCTCCTTGAAATTGATTGATTTAAATGCAAATTAATTATACCATAGAGATAAGCATTACAATATTTTTTTGTACAAAAATAACAACGTTGTTATTTTGAAGGGTATTGTAATTGATATCATTTTTGAGGGGTTGAAGACATGGATTCAATGAATACAATGAAAGAGATTCAACAAGGCAAACACATTGCTGTCATGCGAACTGAAGATGCAAAATCTTTTTTAGATATTGCACATACCATTATTGATAAAGGCCTACACACAATTGAGGTTACTTTAACAACGCCGAACGCTATAGAAATTATAGCTGAATTATCAAAAAGAGACGACGCATTGATTGGTGCAGGAACAGTGTTAGACAGTATTTCTGCACGTACTGCCATTTTAAATGGTGCGAAATTTATCGTTAGTCCATCTTTTGATAAAGAAACAGCGAAAATCGCTAACTTATATGATGTGCCATATATTCCGGGCTGTATGACTGTTAAAGAAATGGTTGAATCATTACGTTATGGTTGCAAAGTCCTTAAATTATTCCCAGCGACGCAATTCACACCTAAGTCAATTAAAGATTTCAAAGGGCCATTACCACAAATTGAAATTGTGCCTACAGGTGGCGTTGGTAAAGAAAACCATAAAGCATGGTTAGATGCTGGAAGTTTTGCAGTTGGCATTGGAAGCGAAATAACAAAAATTTATCAACAAGAAGGAAAAGATGCTTTAGAAAGATATATTTCAGAAATAAAAAGTGAGGTATAACAATGACGGTCTATGGTTTTGGTGAAGTATTATTACGTTACACGCCACCAAATTATGAACAGTTGAAAGATGCCAATACGTTTAAAGTAAATGTTGGTGGTGCAGAATTGAACGCACTTGTGACATTAGCACAATTTGGACATACGACTGAAATGTTAACGGTATTACCCAATCACGCGCTAGGACATTTAGCATTACAAAAAATGTTTCAAACACGTGTAGGTACTGCTTCAGTGAAATATAATAATGGCCGAATTGGTACATATTATATGGAAGAGAGTTTCGGATTTCGTAGCGGCAAAGTGATTTATGATCGCGAACATTCAACATTTGCGAATCATGGTGAAGATGTAATGGAAGAAATTAATGCTCAAAGTGGAGATTTCTTTGTATTTACAGGTATTACGTTAGCTGTAAATAAAATGATTCGTCATCAAATTGTCGATGTATTAAAGCAACTAAAGCAACAAGGCGTTAACATAGTGTTCGATATTAATTTTAGAAGTAACTTATGGTCAAAAGAAACAGCAGTACCAATAATAAAGTCAATTTTACCATTTGTCGATGTTCTATTTTTTGGAAAAAAAGATGCTACACATTTGCTTGAAACTAATGATTTAGATGATGATATACAGATATGTGCAAAAACAATTCAATCCGAATACGACATTGATTTGATGGCTTCAAGTAATAGAAATATAGAACAAAGTACATTACAAGGTATTATGCTGACAAAAGAAAAATATATTGAAGGCCAAGCATATACTTACACTGTTTTAAACAGAATCGGTGCTGGTGATGCATTTATGGCAGGTGTATTACATGGATTGAATAAAGCATGGCAACCAGAAGATACAGTAGATTTTGCAACAAAATGTTCTGTTCTACAACATACGACAAATGAAGATGCACTAAGTGTACAAGAAAGTGATGTATTTAATTTATCAACGCATTTTGGAGAACTGAAACGATAAAAATTGCAATATAAGGGGTATAATCTTTATGAAGAAATTTACACTCCTTCTTGTAAGCGCATTCTTTACGATGGGGATGGTATCGATGTTGCTTACAAATAAGGAGACGATTGCTAAAACAAAGACAAAAGAGATCATGTTAGCGCATAATCAGCCAACGGAACATCCTGTCCATAAATCTTTAAAAATTTTTAAAGATAGATTAGAAAAAGAATCACATGGTCAAATAAAAGTGAATATTTATCCGAATGGTCAGCTCGGTAGTGAGCGTGAAGCAATAGAAATGACACAGACGAATGCAATTCAAATGACTAAAGTTTCGGCTGGGGCATTGGAAAGTTTTTCGCCAACGTATTCATTATTTAATATGCCGTATTTATTTGAGTCAGAAGAAAATTATCGACACGTAATGAAACGTAAAAACGTACAAGACGCTTTCTTTAAATCGACAGGGGACCAAGGATTTTTAGGTATTACTTATTATGATGCAGGTATGCGTAATATCTATACGAAAGACAAAGAAATCAAAGACAACAAAGATTTGAAAGGCTTGAAGATTCGTGTTCAGCCAGGCAAAACAAGTGTAGATTTAATTAAATCGTTAGGTGGCACGCCAACACCGATGGATTATGGTGAAGTGTATACTGCAATGCAATCAGGTGTTATTGATGCAGCAGAAAATAATGAAACATCTTTAACAACGAATAACCATGGTGAAGTTGCAAAAAATTATTACTACACAGAACATGCAACCGTACCTGATATTTTAATCATGAACAAAGAGACCTATGACAGCTTGACGAAACAACAACAAAAATGGTTAGAAGATGCAGCAGATTATTCCACAAAAAAACATGAAGTAATTTGGGATAAAGCAGTGAGCGATGCTAAAAAAACAGCGACAGAAAAAATGGACGTGAAGTTTCACGATGTAGACAAATCTACATTTAAAGCGACTTCAAAACCTCTTCAAGATGAATTTAAAAATAATCCGGATACGAAAGCGGATTATAAACTAATCGAGAAGGAGGAACAGCGCTATGAAAAAAGCAAAGCAAATCATTGATAAATTGTTGTTAACGCTAGCTGGTATAACGCTTTTTGTTATGGTTATTTTATCGGTTTATCAAGTTGCAACACGCTTTATTTTTAACACACCGAGTACGACGAGTGAAGAAATTGTTAGATTCTTGTTGATATGGTTTGGGTTATTGAGTGCAAGCTATGTCTTTGGAATCAAACAGCATATTGCCATTGTATTTATCAGAGAAAAATTGCCTGAGAAAGTACAGTTATACTTGGAAAAGATTTCGGACATTATATTAATTATCGTGGCACTCGTGCTCATGATTTGGGGCGGTTTTGAAGTTGTGAAGTTAACTTGGTCTCAAATCGCGCCGTCAACAGGTTTATCAATGGCTGCAATGTATAGTGCATTGCCAGTTTCAGGAATATTTATTATTTTCTATGCATTTTATAATTTATTTAGTAAAGAGACAATGACTACAATTCAAGCGCGTGATGAGCTTGAAGGCGGTGATGGCTTATGACAATGATTGCGGGATTAGTATTATTCATCACTTTCTTCATCTTTCTTATCATTGGCTTACCGATTGCATTAGCGATTATTTTAAGTTCTATTATTACGCTATTATTGATCTTACCATTCGATGTCACTATCGTAACTGCAGCACAGCGTATGGTTACGGGCATTGATGATTTTACGATGTTAGCGATTCCGTTATTTGTGCTAGCAGGTATCATCATGAATAACGGCGGCATTGCATTTAGATTAGTTAACTTTGCGAAGGTACTCGTTGGCAGATTGCCAGGATCATTAGCGCATACCAACATTGTTGGGAATATGCTTTTTGGTTCCATTTCTGGTTCTAGTGTTGCAGCAGCTGCTGCCATGGGTCGTATCATGGGACCAATGGAAAAAGCGCAAGGTTATAAAAAAGAATATTCAGCAGCAGCAAATATCGCTTCAGCACCTTCAGGTTTACTTATCCCACCGAGTTCACTATTGATTGTTTATTCATTAGTCAGCGGCGGGACATCCATTGCAGCGTTATTTATCGCGGGTTATATTCCAGGAATTCTATGGGGTATTGCTTGTATGATTGTTGCTTATGTCATGGCGAAAAAACAAGGTTATAAAGTATCAGAGAAAATTAGTTGGAAAGATAGATTATTCTTAACATTGGATGCATTACCGAGTTTATTTTTAATAGTAGTAGTGATTGGTGGTATTGTCGGAGGAATCTTTACAGCAACAGAAGGTGCAGCGGTCGCAGTTTTATATTCTGTAGTACTTTCGCTAATTTATAAAAGCTTAAAAATCAAACAATTATCCAACGTTATCAAAGAAACAGCTGAAATTAGCGGTATGATTTTATTTCTAATCACCGCTTCGGCGTTATTTTCACTTGTGATGAGTTATACCGGCTTACCGGAAGCAATATCCAATGGCATTATCTCAATGACTGACAATCCAATTGCACTGTTATTATTAATCAACGTTATCTTATTAGTCATTGGTACTTTTATGGACATTACACCAGCAGTACTTATATTTACACCAATCTTTTTACCGATTTCAGAAGTATTAGGTCTTGATCCCATTCATTTTGGTATCATTATCGCTTTTAACTTATGTATTGGTAATATCACACCACCAGTTGGTAGTGCGTTGTTTGTAGGAGCAAGTGTAGGCGGTGTACGTGTTGAATCAGTATTTAAATATTTAATTCCATATTTTGTAGCTTTAATTATTTTAATGCTAATCATTACTTTTATACCACAATTATCATTATTCCTTCCAAAATTATTAGGATTATAGAAAAGGAGCAATTATATGACTTTAATTAATGACAATTTTTTATTAAATAGTAAAACAGCAGTAAAACTATACCAGAAAGTTAAAGATTTACCGATTTATGATTTTCATTGTCACTTAGATCCAAAAGAAATTTACGAAAATAAAAATTATGACAATATTACACAGTTATGGCTAGGTGGAGATCATTATAAATGGCGTTTAATGAGAGCTTATGGCATTGAGGAAGCTTTTATTACAGGCAGTGTTGATGATTTTGATAAATTCCAAGCATTTATGCATATGTTACCGTATGCGATTGTAAATCCGATGTATCATTGGTGTGCATTAGAATTAAAACGCTATTTTAATGAGGATACAGATTTAGATAAAGTGAATATCAGTAAATTATATAAATCATTAAATAAAAAGTTAGCAAAACCTTCACATACACCACAAAATCTAATTAAGCAAAGTAATGTTAAGGTGGTATGTACGACAGATGATCCATGTGATGACTTAAAGTATCATAAGTTATTAAACGAAGATAGCAACGTTACATTTAAAGTTATACCTACATTTAGACCGGATAGTTACGTTTTCTTAAATCATGAATCTATCAATACAAAAATTGACCAATTGAATCAAGCGACTGATTGCGACATCCAAGATTTAAATACTTATATTGATGCATTAAAAGCACGTGTACATTATTTTGATAGACAAGGTGCGCGCAGTTCAGACCAAAGTTTTGAAAAGACACCTTTAGTAACAGCAACGGTTGACACAGCAACTGAAATTTATAATGCGCTCAAGCGTGGCGAACAAGTAACAGAAACTGAACAATATGAATTAGCAGGTTATATATTAACTGAAATTAGTAAAGTTTATGAAGAATTAGGTTGGGTTGTACAATTCCACCTTGGACCAACAAGAAATAATAACTCAAACATGTTTAAAATTACAGGACCAGACAGTGGTTTTGATAGTGTAGGTGAACAGTTGAGTGCTAAAAAATTAAATGCATTGCTAGATCATCTTGAGCAAAATCATGCGTTATCAGATACCATCATTTACCCCAATAATGGCAATGATCATTTAATGGTACAAGCAACTGCAGGGAACTTTACAAATAGTCATCACAAAGTCCAACTCGGTGCTGCATGGTGGTTTAACGATACAAAAGAAGGTATGGAACAACATTTAGTAGAGTATGCTAATGTCGGTTTATTATCTAAATTTGTAGGCATGCTCACAGATTCACGTAGTATGATTTCGTATACACGTCATGAGTACTTTAGAAGAATATTATGTAATTTCTTAGGAGATAGAATTGAAAAAGGTGAGATTCAATTATCAGAAGAAACTATCACTCAAATAGTGAAAGATATTTGTTATAACAATGCAGTAAAATTATTCAAAATAGAAGGCGTTGAGGAGGTATAACCATGGAATTATCATTTCGTTGGTATGGGGAAGATGACCCAGTAACATTAAATAATATTAGACAAATTCCAGATATGAAACAAATTGTTACAGCAATTTATGACATTCCAGTTGGAGAAGTTTGGACTAAAGAAAGAATTGCAGCATTAAAACAGTCAATTGAAGATGCAGGTTTGAAATTTGAAGTTGTAGAAAGTTTACCTGTCAGTGAGGAAATAAAGCTTGGTACAGAGAAACGCGATCAACTCATTGAAAACTATAAAACTTCATTGATTAATCTCGCAGAAAATGGTGTTAAAACAGTAACTTATAACTTTATGCCGGTATTTGATTGGACACGTTCACAATTAGACTATGACTTGTCAGATGGTTCCAATACACTGATTTATAACCATGATCAAATTAAAGATATTGATCCACTAACGACGAATTTAAATCTACCAGGTTGGGATGAAAGTTACTCGCGTGAAGAGATGAATCAACTGATTACATCCTATCGTGAAACCTCAGATGAACAATTATGGGACAATCTGAAATACTTCTTAGATGCTGTGTTACCAACTGCTATCGAACATGATGTGGATCTGGCGATACATCCGGACGATCCACCTTGGCCGATATTTGGCATACCACGTATCATTAAAAACAAAGAAAGCTACGAACGTTTATTAGCTATTAGTAATGATACACATAATGGTATTTGTTTCTGTACTGGTTCATTAGGTTCATTAGCAGAAAACGATTTACCGAATATGATTCGTACATTTGGTGATCACATTCATTTTGTACACATGCGCAATGTTAAACGTATTGGTGATAATTCATTTATAGAAACAGGCCACTTATCTAAAGATGGCTCAGTAGATATGAAAGCTGTTACTGAAGCACTGAGAGATATAGATTACAAAGGGACTATCAGACCTGACCATGGACGTATGATCTGGGGAGAAACAGGTAAAGCTGGTTATGGCTTGTTTGATAGAGCTTTAGGTGCAACTTATATTAATGGCTTAATAGAAGGAGTGAGTAAATAATGGCAACACAATTCAAAGATGTTAATGTCGTTATTACAGGTGCGACAGGTGTGATTGGTTCTACTTTTGTCAAAGCACTTGTAGAAAAAGGTGCTAATGTAGGTATATTAGGTCGTTCAGAAGACAAAATTATAGAATTACAAGATGAAATTGATAAAAATAGACAACAAACTGTAGCGCTCGTTGCAGATGTGCTAGATAAATCAGCTTTAGAGCAAGCGAAACAAACATTCAATGATAAATTTGGTGCAATTACAATACTTATCAATGGTGCCGGTGGTAATCATCCTGATGCGACAACGAATGATGAAATGTACGATAAAGCAGGCGACAAAACGTTCTTTGATCTCACAGAAGAAGGTGTAGATAATGTATTTAAATTAAACTATACTGGAACATTTTTACCATCACAAGTATTCGGCAAAGATGTTGTGGCATCTGAAACAGGAACAATTATCAATATTTCATCTATGAACGCCTTTACGCCGTTGACAAAAATTCCAGCCTACAGCGGTGCAAAAGCTTCAGTAAGTAACTTTACTCAATGGTTGAGCACTTATTTTGCAGGGCAAATTCGTGTTAATGCAATTGCACCAGGATTTTTCGAAACAAATCAAAATAAGGCATTGCTAAGAAATGAAGACGGTTCTTATTCAGAACGTGCTCAAAAAATTCTTTCACAAACGCCAATGGATCGTTTTGGTGTACCTGAAGATATTTTAGGTACATTGTATTGGTTAATGGACCATGATATGAGCGGTTTTGTAACAGGTATTGTGGTTCCAGTAGATGGTGGCTTCTCATCATATTCTGGCGTATAAATTAAATAAAATAAATCAAATAAAAATCAACACTTTCATTGTTATAAGGATGAAAGTGTTGATTTTTTTGTTTGATTTATTAAGTACTAACCATTCTGCTTTAAGAAATACTTTTACGAAGGGAATATATATTTAATAAAAAATAATTAATATTTAAATATATAGTCGATAAAAAATAAATAAAAAGAAACAAAAAATATAAATGAGCATACAAAATTAATAAGAGACAGTTATCAAATTTTAAAAAGAGAAAAAGATTTTTCATATAAATATAATTCATTATTCGTCGAACATTTCGATGAAATCGAAAATTATTTAAACAATAGTGTTTTGATGTCCATTAATCAAAAGTCTAGAAATCCTATATTTGATTTTTATAGTCATTTTAGAATATCTAAAATTAAAATGTTAAATGCAATTTTTGATAAAAATATCAAAGTATATATAAATATAGGAAGGTACGATTACCAAAAAGGACATGATAAATTAATTGATGCATTTGATGAAATTTATCAAAATAATAAAGATGTATTTTTAATTTTAGTGTGCCCACATGGTCCATTGAAGTCACAAACAATAAATAGAGTTCGAAATTCTATTGCTAAAGATAATATAGTTATTTTAGGTGGAACGAATAATCCATATCCTTTAATAAAAAAATGCAATGCGTTTGTTTTGTCCTCTAATTATGAGGGGCTTGGTCTTGTTGTATATGAAGCTTTAGCACTTGATACTGATGTGATTACAGTTGATATTCCAGAAACAATTCAATACTTAAAAGATGAACAGGCCATTATCATTCCTAATAGTAAAGAAGGCCTAGTTGATGGTTTGAATAAGCATGTGAAAACCAACTATAAATCGAAAACTTTTGATTTTGACCCATTCCGAGAAAAATCAATTATTGATTTTGAAAAGTTATTTTTAAATAATTAATCAAATATAGCAACTTCAAATTAGTTACTAGCTTGATTAGTAATTTATATTTGTTACCATTAAGTTATTGATTAATTATAAAAAATCATTTTAATATTTATGGACTAATTTAACTCGTGTTTTATTAGTCCGTTTATTTTTTGGTGTACTATATTTTATGATTTTTCATAGTACATAGTAACTAACTTCGAAGGGGATGTATGATCAATGAGTAAAGATAATAAGGCAGCAGTTAAGACTGCGCTCGCTTATCTTAGTTTTATAGTTGGCGCAGGATTTACAACTGGCCAAGAACTTTTACAATTCTTTGTTAACCATGGAAATTATGCATATATTGCAGTGATTCTTACAGGTATTATTGTAACGTTTGCGACTAGGCAAATTTCAAAAATGGGTTATCGCTTGGATGCGAATACATATGAAATTTCATTGAACCATATTTTCGGAAAGTATGTAGGTAAGATTATTGATTATTTAACTATTTTCTTTTTATTTGGCTTAACTGTTGTTATGATTGCAGGCGGCGGCTCTGCACTTTATCAAGGATTTGGGCTTCCAATGTGGACAGGTTCATTAGCAATTGTAATTTTGCTTTTTATTGTGCTACAACTTAGATTTAATAAAATCATGACAATACTAAGTGTAGTGACACCATTTTTAGTCATCGCAGTTTTAGTGATTGCGGGCTATAATATTATCAATCCTACAATTCCATTTTCAGAGGTAGAACATTACACAAAACCATCTAAAACATCTAGTTCCATATGGTGGTGGGATGCGATTGTTTATGGAGGATTAATCATTGGCAATAGCTTTAGCTTCCTAACCATCGTTGGTAGTGATGCTATGAGTCATAAAACAGCACGCAGGGGAGCATTTTATGGTGGCCTATCTTTTAGTATATTGTTATTAATTATGACGTGTGGATTAATGGCTAATATCCACAACGCCAATAGTGTAGATATTCCTACATTATTATTGGCAAATGATATACATCCTTATATAGGTGTATTTATGTCAGCGGTGATGATTGGTGTTATTTTCAATAGCTGTATCGGTATGTTGTATCCATTTTTAAGCAGATTTACACGACCAAGTAGTAAAGGATATGTTGCACTTTTAACAATTTCTTTAATTGTGGCGTTTATCTTAAGTTTTATTGGCTTTGTCGATCTAGTGAATTTCGTGTTTAAAACATTCGGTTATATCGGCCTGTTTATCAGTGCTGCGCTATTAGTTAGATGGGTTTATAATAAATTTAGTGAAAAACGTTTAATGTAATCACTAAAAACATAAATAAAAGACGTATAGTAACCAATTTTGTATATAATTGGGCTATACGTCTTTTTTATTTAAGATAGAAAGCTAGTAATTGCGTCAACTAGACTATAAAGACCTAAGAAAGTAACGATTAAAACGACAACAAAACCGATAATATTAAGCCAAATATTATTGACAAAACGGCCCATTAGATTTTTCTTGTTGATGATAATAAAAATTAATATAGCAACGATGGGTAAAATAATACCATTTAAGGCTTGTGCCACTAATAATACTTCTAATGGTTCAAATCCGAGTGAGGATGTTGTAATACCAATAAGGATAATGACTGCAAAGACAATCTTGTATTTTTTGCTTTCCATGCCACCTTTCCACCCTAATAAGCTGCTTATTGTAGCTGCCGCTCCAGTAGGGGAAGCAATAGCAGATGAAAGCCCTGCTGCAAACAAACCGATGCTAATTGCAAAGGGAGCGGCATCGCCTAAAACAGGTTTGAGTGGACCAGAAAGTTGAATAATACTTTTGACTTCATCACCACGAATTAATGTGGCAGCAGCAATAAGAATAGCTGCTGAAATGATACCACCAACAGTAATCGAAATAATAGTATCCCAACGCGCAAACTTGAGTTCTTTTATACCATTAAAACGTTCGTGTACCGCTGTGGAATGGATGAAGAAATTATAAGGAACTACAGTCGTTCCGATTAATGCTATGACAGTTATTATAGAACCGTTCGGAATTGTAGGTACAAATACACCTTTTAAAATACCAAAAATATCAGGCTTAATGACGATCATAGTTGTAATAAAGATAATGCCCATGATGACCATCAGGAAAATCATTATTTTTTCTAAAAATTTATAATTACCAAATAACCCAATGAGTAAAATAATAAAGCCGATGATAGGTGCTACTAGGTTTTCTGGTAAATTTAATAGATATGCTGCACCAAGTGAAGTTCCAATTAAATCGCCACTGATGTAAGCGGCACAACCAATGGTTACAGCTATTAATGTAAACCATACAATGATTAGTTTTCCTACTTTATGAGCGAATAATTCTTGTATCGCTTCGCCTAAACCTTCTCTTGTTACAAGAGATAGTCGAATAATCATTTCTTGGAGCACGATGGTTGCAACAATTGAGAAAACAACAGCCCATAACAGGCTATAACCAAACCCCGCACCACCTTGTGTCATCGTTGTAACGGTTCCGGGACCTATAAATGAAGCGGTGATAATCATACCAGGACCGAGAGATTTAATAATCTTCCTTACATTTTTGACCAATGTCATCACCCCTCATTTATTTTGTGTTATTTAAATAATTCGCATGGCCCGCAAGTACATATAATACAGCTGTTGAAACGAAATGGGCAGAGTTTTGGTTAGCGTCTTGCATTGGGTAAACTTCAACATAATCCATACCGCATAAGCCTAATGCACCAAATTCATATATCATTGTTAATAGCTCATAAGAACTTAGTCCATTGCCATCTACTGGCCCGCCTGGATTAAAGGCAAAGTCTAGTACATCACTACATATTGTTAAATACACGACATCTACATCTTTACTCGCCTGTGCATAAATATCTCTAGCATATTGTTTTAAATCCTTAGCAGCTCTAATATCATTGATCGTAAGTGTTACTGCACCAGCTTCTTGAGCGTAACGGCCTGTTTCTGGTTTGTTTCTAGGACCATGAATACCTGTATGAATGATACTTTCATTACGTATACCATCTGTTTCATATAGTCTCATGAATGGAGTGTTACGTGCGTAGGGTTCTCCTTCATAATCGGGCATGTTATCATAATGCGCATCCAAATGTATAATGCCCACTTTTTTACCCGTTTCCGCCAGTGACTTCAGAATAGGGTAAGTGACACCATGTTCACCACCAAAACCAACTAAAAATTTCTCGCTTTCCCATAGTTTTTTAGTGAATTTTTCAATGTTTTCGTAGCTTTGTTGATTATTGTGCGCAACAAAAGGCACATCACCTACATCGCCCATTGTTAAATGTTCACTAATATCAATATGGTTTAATTCTGGTAAATATTGACTGTAACGTGCTGAGCAAACTCTAATTTGCTTTGGACCTAATTCAACGCCAGTATAGTCACCCCAAGTGCTTTCACCTTCAAAAGGCGCACCATAAATTATGACATCTGTATCTAAATTATCTGTAGATGTGAGATTTTTACTATTTAAAAAGCATGGTACATTACCATAAATATTGTTTTTCATATTGTATAACCTCCCCTTTGTTGTAAATAAGTATATATTGGATAATTTTTTATTTCAAATAAATTCAGAAAATTCTATTTTTAAACCTTTTGAAAATGTAAATATTTTAATAGGAAAGTATTTTTATATAGAAATTTAGTCTGAGAGTAAAAACTAAGGTATAAAAAAAAGCTGATTCAAATTTGAATCAGCTTGTTGCAACATGGAATAGGGAATAAAGTATTATGCCCAACCACGGAAACGCGTTGCTTCAGCCGTACGTTTTAGACCTACAACATAAGCTGCTAAACGCATATCCATTTTTCTATTTTCTGCTAAATCATAAATTTTATTAAATGCTTCAACCATTTTTTCTTCAAGTTTCGTGATAATTTCTTCTTCCGACCAATAATAGCCTTGATTATTTTGCACCCATTCGAAGTAAGACACTGTTACACCACCTGCACTAGCAAGTACATCTGGTATGATTAAAACGTCACGGTGGGTTAATATTTTAGTCGCTTCTTGTGTCGTAGGGCCATTAGCTGCTTCTGCCACAATCTTAGCTTGAATTAAATGGGCATTTGTTTCTGTAATTTGATTAGATAGTGCAGCAGGAATCAAAATGTCGCAGTCGAGTTCAAATAATTTTTCATTAGGAATGACGTCTTCAAATAATGGTGTTACACGACCATGTTGTTCTTTTAATGCTAGAAGATGTTCAATATCGAGCCCCTCAGGATTATATAAAGCGCCTCGACTTTCTGATATCGCGACAATTTTAGCCCCTTTATCATGCAAAATTTTAGCAATAAAACTTCCGGCATTGCCAAAACCTTGAATCGCTACACGAGAACCTTCGATATTAATATTTCGATGTTTCGCAGCTTCTTCAATTGTGATTACAGCACCTAGCGCTGTGGCTCGATTACGTCCTTGTGAACCACCTAATGAAAGCGGTTTGCCTGTAATAAATGCAAATGCATTTGAGCGGTTGATTTTACTGTATTCGTCCATCATCCAAGACATGATTTGTGGGTTTGTATAAACATCTGGTGCTGGAATATCACTGGCAGGTCCTACAAATTGTGAAATAGCTTTAACATAACCACGTGATAAACGTTCTAGTTCTAAATTACTCATTTCTCTTGGATCACATATGACGCCACCTTTACCACCACCAAAAGGTAAGTTTGTGATGCCGCACTTCATTGTCATCCACATGGATAATGCTTTCACTTCCTCAACATTCACATCAGGATGGAAGCGGATACCACCTTTGGTAGGTCCTACGGCTTGATTGTGTTGTGCACGATAGCCTTTAAAAGTTTTAACAGTGCCATCATCCATACGTACAGGAATTCGTATTTCTAAAAATCTTAAAGGCTCTTTGACAAGTTCATACATACCATCGTCAAACCCTAATTTATGTAAGGCTTCTTTCATAATTTCTTGAGTCGAAGTTACTAAGTTATTGTTTTCTGTCATGTTTATCTCCTCTATCATTACTTCAATACTTATAAGTTACTTATATATAAATGTTATCGATAATAAGATATAAAATCAATACATAATGACTGAATTTTTATAAAAGTTTGAAAATTCAATTAATACAAAATATATGATTTTTTGGAGAGAAATTGTCTAGTTTTATGCTTGGATAGGGGGTGATTATAGCCGAGAACTTTAAGTGATTGCTTATAGTGTTGAAAAACAGCGTCGTATAATTGATTAATTATACTGAAAAATTAATAGATATAGAAAGGTATATGATGTTGTAGATAGTAAAATTTAATGTTACTTAAATATGAGTAATCGTTTATAGTTACAATCGATTTATAGGGATGAGTAAAGGGATAGTAATGATTAAATACATGTATATCTATTAGAAAGGCTATATTTTTTGTTACACATTGTACTGTGACTTGTCTATCTGAGTTAAGAACTATGCCATAATGTAACTACTTTATTATAGCTATGAAGCATTAAGAGACATACTTTTTTAATATGAATTATTTACAATTACCATAGACTTTAACACACAACGAAGATATAGCACGCAAATATCATGATGTACAATGAAAGTAAAAATAAATAAAATAGTAATTCACTAATAAACTTTATAGTATAAATGAAACAATAGTGTAATAACACATTTTTATTTAAAATAATTTTGAAGAATAGTTGTAATTTTCAGAAAAAAATAATATTATACAATCAAACATTTTTGATTTATAGTATTTTGCAATTTGAAATTAAGGGGTATGATTTTAAGTTCTATATGTTGATTATGTTTTAAAACAAAGGAATTGGAGCAAATTTATGACAAATAAATTAAACAGAGAGTTAAGCAATAGACACATTCAACTTATTGCTATTGGTGGCGCCATTGGTACTGGCCTATTTTTAGGGGCGGGTCAGTCTATCAGTTTGACTGGACCATCGATATTACTCACTTACATAATTGTAGGTTTTGTTTTATTTTTATTTATGCGCGCAATGGGGGAAATGTTACTTGCTAATACGAAATATAAAACATTTGCTGATATAGCTCATGATCAAATTGGAGCTTTTGCTGGTTTTATAACAGGATGGACGTACTGGTTAACATGGATAACTTCAGGTATGGCAGAAATTACAGCTGTTGCTAAATATGTAGAATATTGGGTTCCAGATTTACCAAATTGGATTACATCATTAGCTTGTATCTTGATACTCATGACTTTCAACTTAACGAGTACAAAAATGTTTGGTGAGTTAGAATTTTGGTTTGCCATTATTAAAGTTGTGACTATACTAGCACTCATAGTTGTAGGTGTAGTGATGATTATATTTGCGATCCAAACGCCATTTGGAAAAACGAGTATATCTAATATTTATAGTAATGGTGGATTATTTACACATGGTGCTTCAGGTTTCTTTATGTCATTTCAAATGGTTGTTTTCTCATTTACAGGTATAGAAATTCTAGGTATTACAGCAGGTGAAACGAGAAATCCACATAAGACGATACCTAAAGCAATCAATAGTGTGCCTATACGTATCTTATTGTTTTATGTAGGGGCCTTAGCAGTTATGATGTCAATTATTCCTTGGCAAGATATAGATCCGAACAACAGTCCATTTGTCAGCTTATTCGCGTTAATAGGCGTACCATTTGCAGCAGGTTTAATCAATTTTGTAGTACTTACTGCAGCATCATCAGCTTGTAATAGTGGTATTTTTGCGAATAGTAGAATACTATTTGGACTATCAGAAAAAGGTCAAACACACCATTTGCTAATGAAGACGAATCATAGAGGTGTCCCTTTTGTTGCAATACTTGTCACTTGTGCATTACTGTCTATAACTGTACTGTTAAATTATTTTATTCCAAATGCGACTCAAGTATTTTTCTATGTAACGGCAATTTCAACTATTTTGTTAGTTGTTGTATGGATGTTCATCATGCATGCGTATGCAAAATATGTGAAATCAAATCCTAACCATCACAAAGAAAGTCAGTTTAAGTTACCAGGTGGTATTCACACTGCAAGATTTGTACAATTATTCTTTGTCTTTGTGTTGTTGATATTATTTATTGTACCTGACACAAGAATGGGTGTTGTATTATCACCAATATGGTTTATCTTACTGGGGCTTATCTATTTTAATTACACGAAAAAAGAAAGAGCGATTCAATCACAAGTTAAAGAAAAAGTATAATAAAAATAATTTTAGGGAATATAACCAAAGTAATGATTACTGATAGGTTATATTCCTATTTTTAGGAGGGAAAAAATGGCAATACAGTATGCTAAAGATAAATCAGGCGTTTATCAAACAATAAATTTGAAAATTAAGAGTGACGTGCATCGTATTTTTGATTATTTAAGTACTACAGAAGGGATACAGCAATGGTTTCCGCAATTGTCATTTCAAGAACGAATAGAAGGCGGGAAAATGTTGTTTCACTTAGACGATAGTGAAGATTTAGAAATGCGTATTACACATTTCGAACCAAATAAAACGATTGGTTTTACATGGGATATTGGAAAAGTGAAATTTGAATTATTTGAACATCAATCATATGTAGAACTCATTTTTTATGAATATTTACCTTTTGAATTTCCACATATTACATTAGATTTTGCTGGTTGGCAATTTCAAACCGAAAGTATCAAAAGGATTGCCGAAACAGGCAAGCCATTATCACAACAGGATTGTGATTTTGATGCGAAAAAAACTGAAATTGAAGCCAGCTTAGCTGTGATTTAAAGTGAAAGGCATTAAAAATGCTTCCAAAACATAAGGCAAGCAAACGACAGTTCATTTTCGTTTGCTTGCCTTATTAATGTGATATAAGTATATGGTAGATGACAAATTTTGTTACATCCACATTTAGATGATTAGATTATAAATGATTATATTAATAATTGTTGTTTTTAGCTGCTTTTTTTCCATGTAATAGGAAATAAAGTACAATTGATAAAATAACGAGCGCAGCCATGGTGATATATAGGTTACGATAACCCATAATTGGAATAATCACACCTAAAATAAATGGTCCTATACCAGCGCCGAAATCTGCAAACATATAGAATGTAGAAGTCGCGAGTCCAATTTTTTTAACTGGAGACTGTTGTATAGCAATGGCTTGTGCGCTTGGAATGATAGTACCATATCCAACGCCAATGAAAATTGCTGAAATAAGCAATAATAAACTTGTGTGTGTTGCGCTTAAAAGTATAAGTCCAAGCATGAAACTAATTAATACTGGATACATCACTTTATTTTCACCGTAATGATCATAAATTTTTCCAGTAAACGGACGTGTAACAAATGTACTCACTGCATATACAATAAAGAAGAAACTAGATGCCGTAGCAAGATTGATTTGTTCTGTATAAACAGTTAAAAATGATAGTACACTAGAATAAGCGATACCAACGAAGATGATTACAACAGATATTGGTAATGCTTCTTTTTGGATATAAGCACTAAGTCCTTTTTCCTTGGAATCATTGTCTGTTGTTGATGGTTCTGCTTTTGGTAACCCTTTGATAAACAATGAGATAACAAAAGCGAAAATAATGACTGCCAAGCTAACGATAAAAATAGATTCAAAACCAAATCTTTGATTTAATATGATACCAGTGAATGGTCCGATTGCTGAAGCGGTCGTTACGCTTAATGCATAATAACCGATACCTTCACCTTTTCGTTTATCTGGAATAATTCTAGATGAAATGGTTCCAGTTGCAGTTGACGATAAACCAAAAGCAATACCATGCAGTAATCTTACGATCATTAATATAAGAAGACTGTTGATTGCAAAATATAAGCCAACTGTAATAATTGAGAAAATAATGCCATATATTAATACTTTTTTAGGCTGCAGATTATCGATGATTCTGCCAGAAACTAAGCGTCCAAATAACATACCGATGATAAATATACCAGCTGCTAAACCACCCATACTTTCTGAAGCGTGGTATTTATCAATTGTAAATATAGTGACAGTGACGATTAATGTATAATGGATTAAATACATTAAAAAGTTTGTCATTGTAATGAAGATAAAATCTTTTGACCAGAGTTTATCGTACATATTTAATACCGTCCTTTAATATAAATTTTTTCAACCATCATTTATTATAATAGATAATCTATACTAATGTATAATTAGAATTTTTTAAGTTTACATAAGCTTTACTGATATAAGGAGGATACAATGAATTTTGAACAATTATCGTATGTTAAAAAGATTTATGAGTTAGAATCTATTGTTCACGCTTCGGAAGCAATGCATATTAGCCAATCAGCGATGAGTCAGTCTATTGCTAATTTAGAGTCAGAGTTAGGGTATAAAATTTTTAATCGTTCACGTAAAGGGACATTGCCAACGGAAGTTGGAAAGCGACTTATACCTTTAATTATAGATATTTTAGAAGCTCAGACGAGTTTATTATCGGAAGTAGAGGCATTGCATAGTAATATCAAAGGTTCATTAAAAATAGCGACGATACCAACCTTATTTAATAAAATTGTACCAAAAGCTTTATCAAATTTTAAAAAAGACTATGCGCATATTGACGTAGAAGTATTTGAAAGTGATAGACAAGAAATTATAAAAATGATTGAAAATAATGAGATTGATATCGGACTTATAGGAAAAACTGAAAATGAAACTTTTAGTCATCACATCGTCCCACACTCATTGAATTTATCTACTGACTTTAAATTAATTGTACCTAAAAAATCTAAACTATCATTAAAAAGCATGGTTGAAATGGAATCAATTAAACAATTTCCTTTTGTCTTGTATGATCGCAATTTTTATCATAATAATTTTAAAGCATTTGAAGATGAAAATGGTCCATTAAAAATTGTGTTTAGAACGAATAATCCAAGTGTATTGATTAAAACAGTTTCCGAGGGGTTGGGTGTAAGTATTGTATCGAGTTTGATGCTAGAAGATGATCCGTTCATACTTAATGGTTTGATTGAGATGCTCCCCATTGGCTCACCATTTGATTATTATATTTATTTTACAGCTTTAACAAATGTTGATCGCGTGAACGAACAAACCATTCGTACTTTTATTGAGTATTTGAAAAATTAAAGTCCCACTTCCCAATTTATTGGGTTAGTGGGACTTATGCATGAGCGGAAGCTCAAGTAAACCTTTAAAGCACTTCCCAACTAGTTGGGTTAGTGGGAGTTATGCATGAGCGAAAGCTCAAGTAATTCTTTGTATTTTGAAGTTAAAGTACTAACATAATGATCATACTAGCGGAACTATAAAACTTATGAGTGGATTTTATCGACGAATTGATAAAATTGTGTAATATCCGACAATTGTTGATTACATTTGATACTGTCAAAACAAATATAGTCACCTTTTTTGGTATATTGTCCATCACCAGAAGTACGTGTTTTACGCATAAATAGAGCGACATTAGATTCTTTATTACAAATTGCGCAATAGCCCTTAACGGTTTGGTTAGCAATGTCGCCATAAAAACCTGTTAAAGTTCCTTGCTCGTTATAATAGATGATAAATTTTCTGTTTGAAGCGATATCGTTCCATCCGATATAAGTACTTTCCAAAAGAATTTCATCACTAATAAGCGGTGATTTAAGCTTTTTAATTTTACGAAAAGTTTTTTCGACTTGTTTTTTTGAAGGGTGTTCAAAGGGTATAACGTATGTCTGTAAAGTTTCTAATATTTTATCTACTTGTACTTTAGTAATACGTATGTTCATTAATTTTTCAATCGCTTCAGTCAACGTATCATCTGTTTGATGAAACTGCTGATAAATGTCTATTTTAGTTGTTTCTTTTATAGAAGCAATTGTATTTAAGTCATTTACTGATTTATAAGCATTAAGTAAATGTGCGATTCGTTCTTTAATATAGTTAAATTGATATGGATAAATTTGTTTTTCCAATTTTTTTAAATTCCTTTCACATTATAATTCTTAAAAGCAAAAGATGCTTTGTGAAAAGAAATTTTAAACAAAGCATCATACTATAGACAGTAATTGCTTTGTATTAATAATGAAGCATTGTTATGCAACATATCATCATCTCCACATATTGTATTTGTTTGTTTTATATCAAATTACCAAAGAAATGTCAAAATCTATATATTATAAAATTTTCCTATATAGCGAGAAGTCAAAAGCTTAACAATCATCAGCTTGCAACGACAATACCGGTAAAATATAATTAGGCGATTCATGTACACGCGTAGTATACAAAAAAGCGCTTTTATAGTACAATATTTGTAAATGATAGATATTTGTCCACTACGAAAATACATTACGATTTCTGTAATAAACAAGGGAGTTTTTGATTATGAAAAAGATAATGATTACAGGTGCTTTAGGTCAAATTGGTACTGAGCTCGTAGTAAAATGTAGAGCGTTATATGGCAATGATAATGTACTTGCCACAGATATTAGAGAGCCAGAAACAGGTTCGGCGATTGCTAATGGACCATTTGAAATTTTAGATGTTACAGATAAAAACAGAATGACGGAAATTGTTGAGTCTTTTAAACCAGATACATTTATGCATATGGCGGCATTATTATCTGCAACAGCTGAAAAAAATCCACAATTTGCATGGGATTTAAATATGGGTGGTCTTTTAAATGCTTTAGAAGTAGCTCGAGAATATGACTTACAGTTCTTTACACCAAGTTCAATTGGAGCTTTTGGACCTTCAACACCGAAAGTGAACACACCACAGGTTACGATTCAACGACCAACTTCTATGTATGGCGTTAACAAAGTTGCTGGTGAGCTATTATGCCAATATTACTTTGATAAATTTGGTGTAGATACAAGAAGTGTTAGATTCCCTGGATTAATATCACATATTAAAGAGCCTGGTGGCGGTACAACAGATTATGCAGTAGATATTTATTTTAAAGCAGTTCGTGAAGGTCAGTATACAAGCTATATTGCTAAAGATACATTTATGGATATGATGTATATGGAAGATGCAATTGACGCTATTATCAAGTTAATGGAAGCAGACGGCGTAAAATTAATTAATCGTAACGCCTATAATTTGAGTGCGATGAGCATTGAACCAGAAATGGTCAAAGCGGCAATTCAAGAGCATTACCCAGATTTTAAATTAAATTACGAAGTTGACCCAGACAGACAAGGTATTGCTGACAGTTGGCCAAATAGTATTGATACAAGTTGTGCTAGAGCAGAGTGGGGCTTTAATCCTAAATATGATTTGACTAAAATGACAGAAGTTATGCTTAAAGAAATCTCAAATAAAGATAAAGTAAGATAATTACTTTTGAAATAATCGATGACAAAGCGATTAAGGTATAAACTTTTAAAAAGTAAGAGCGCTAATTCACTTTGGATTAGTGCTTTTTATATTTGAAGTTATATCATCATGTACGTGAATGCTTCTTGTCTGATATATGGTTTAGCCATATAATCTTGCAGTTATGACGTTCCTTGAGTGTTAGTGTTGTACAATACCTTTGTACAGCTTTTAATACTCAAAAAAGCCTTTTTCCTATCGTTCACTACACAATATCAATGAAAATTTTGAACTTAGTTACTAATATTAATAGATTGTGATATATCAATATCGATTTCCGTAGTATCTCAAAAGATGTGAACGTTCATGCTTTAATTAGTGACATCTATGTATTATCTTCTATATGATGTTACACTTGAATCAATTAATTTCATTAGTTTAACCAAAGATGTTGTTATTTTTTAAATTTTTTGAAAATTATTGAATGAAACTATTCTGATTGGTATAATTTAATGTATTAGTTATTAATAGAACATTGGAGGAAACAGTCATGTCAGAAAAAATAAAATTGATACAGCGTGAAAGCCTTAAAGAAAAACCAGATCCAAGTAATTTAGGATTTGGGGAATATTTCACAGATTATATGCTAAGTTTCGATTACGATACTGATCAAGGATGGCATGATTTGAAAATTGTGCCTTATGGACCGATTGAACTTTCTCCAGCGGCCCAAGTATTACATTATGGACAAGCAGTATTCGAAGGATTGAAAGCTTATAAACATGACGGCGAAGTAGATTTATTCCGTCCATCTGAAAATTTTAAACGTATTAACAATTCTTTAGCACGTCTAGATATGCCTCAAGTTGATGAAGATACGTTATTAGAAGGTTTAAAACAATTAGTAGATATCGAACGTGATTGGGTACCAGAAGGAGAAGGCCAATCATTATACATACGACCATATGTATTTGCTACAGAGGGTATTTTAGGTGTACGACCTTCATATTCATATAAATTATTAATTATTTTATCACCTTCAGGTTCTTATTACGGTGGTGACTCTTTAAATCCGACAAAAATTTATGTAGAAGATGAATATGTACGTGCAGTCCGTGGTGGTGTTGGTCATGCAAAAGTAGCTGGTAACTATGCGGCTAGCCTTTTAGCACAAACAAATGCATCAGCACAAGGCTATGACCAAGTACTATGGTTAGATGGTGTAGAGCAGAAATATGTGGAAGAAGTCGGCAGTATGAATATCTTCTTTGTAGAAAATGGAAAAGTGGTAACACCTGCATTAAATGGTAGTATTTTACCAGGTATCACACGAAAAACAGTTATTGAATTAGCGCAAAACTTAGGTTATGAGGTAGAAGAACGTCGTGTATCTATCGATGAATTGATTGAAGCGCATCATAATGGTGGATTGACTGAGGTGTTCGGTACTGGAACAGCAGCGGTGATTTCACCAGTTGGTCAATTAAAATACGGCGATACTGAAATCGTTATTAATAATAATGAAACAGGAGAAGTAACTCAAAATTTATATGATCATTATGTTGGTATTCAAAGTGGTAAGCTTGAGGATCCGAATGGTTGGAGAGTAGTCGTACCAAGATATTAAATTTCTCCCCAAAAGATAACAATAAACAGCACAATAAAAGGAGCAAGTCAGAAATCTCACGTTTCTAAAGATTTCAGCGTCTTGCTCCTTCTTTTTTGTTGAAAACTATTAACAGACAGTCTGCGATGGTTTAACTTAATGCCAATATTTAAATAGCGGGCCATCCTTGCCATATATTGGATCTGTGTCAGGTAAACTTGCATTTTTGATGTTCTCTATATTTTGTGGCCATTCGTCAGGGTTTCCAGTACAAAAATCATAATCTTGACCATTTGGATAGGCACCTATTACTGCAAAATTATGGTAACTGTGAACTCGTTTATGACCATAACCAGCTGGTATGATAATGACATCGCCTTGCTGAATATCTATATGAGGACCAAATTCACCACCTAGTTGTACGATGGCATTTCCTGAAACGACAATTAGGACTTCATGTGTATTGCTATGATAATGATGTACTGGAAATATGCCGCTACGCCAAGCGTTTGACCAATTGTTTTTATTTAAAATATCTAGAGGACTTTCTTCTTGTTTGATTACATTTTTATATAGCAGTACGGCATATTTAGGGTTGTTTGGAATTGAATCATCACTGTCGCAAGAAATGGTTTCGATTTGAACATTAGGGTTAGGTACCAAACTATTCACCTCTTTTATGGTATTACTATAACTCATAACCTAAATATTAGGATTTTAAACGGTGTTCACAGTCAGTATGTTAGTTGAGTTATTTGTTTTAGGAACGATTTTTATATTAAAATTAAGTAGTAAGTTGAGGGATACATATTGTTAAACATAGGAGCTGTTTAAAACATGGAATGGATATTATTTGATAAAGATGGCACAATCATATATTTTGATCGCAGTTGGATGAAAATCGGATTGCAACTCGTTGATGATTTTATGGAAACATATAAGGATGCAATTGACGATATAGATGAAGGTTACGCGTATTTAGGTGTTATAGATGGTGAAATTCAACCAGGTACGATTATGGCTTCAGGCGCATTAGATGAAATGATTGAGGCATTTTGTAAAATTGCAAATCAAGATGTAACAAGTTGGGCTCAACAAAGAAGTCAAGTGCTCGTCGATAATAGGGTGCCAGAAAATGTTTTAGTTGAAGGCATCAGTGAAACATTAGATACGTTAAAGCAAAGAGGTTACAAACTAGGTATTGTGACAAGTGATTCTAAAAGAGGGGTAGAACAATTCTTGGAATACACGCAATTCGACCATTACTTCGATATTGTGATTTCTACTGAAGCGGATGCCGTTGAAAAACCAAATCCTGAAGTGCTAAATCCACTTTTTTATAGATATGATGTAGAACCTGAAAATGTAGCCATTATCGGTGATACTGCGAATGATATCCAAACTGGCATCAATGCTAAATTAGGGTTGAAAGTTGCAGTTTTAACAGGTGTTGGTTTAAAAGAATCATTTACTAAAGCGGATTATATTTTTGAAACTGCAAATAGTGTAGTGGACATATTATAATAATAGGACTAATCCACAAAATATAGGAGCGGGACAGAAATCTAATTTTATTAAATAGATTTCGTCGTTCCACCTTGGCAAGTATGGCTAGAATTGAAAAAACTTGATTTAAAGCGCATTTTCAGTTCAATCACCTACTGTCAATATGGGATTGGGCTGGCACGAATCCATTATGTCTTAGTCTCTATTTGTAAAAAAACGTAAACGAGGTGGTTGAATGATTGATGGAAGATATGCAAATTATCGCGGTGAAACATATAAAGTTGTAGAAATTGTAAGTAATGAAGTATTGTTAGTCACTGAGGATGAACGAGCTACGGAACATGGTTTTGAAGCACAAACGCATCGTCACGCTGCACATACATTATATTATAAACATGTAGCGAGAGATGATGTTGATGAACTTTATGAACTATATCAAGAAGCGAGATATAGTGGTGCTATTTTTGATTTATATCAAGACTTAGAGGGGCAATTATATATAGGTACTGAAGACGAAGATAAAGCAAGTACATTTGGTCTCGACCAAACTGATGAATATTATTATAGTAAGTATGTAGATGAAGACGAGATAGAAAAGATTATTTATCGTAAACATATTGAATAAAGTCCCACTTCCCAACTTGTTGGGTTAGTGGGACTTATGCATGAGCGAAAGCTCAAGTAACCCTTTAAAGCACTTCCCAACTTGTTGGGTTAGTGGGACTTATGCATGAGCGAAAGCTCAAGTAAATCTTTAAAGCACTTCCCAACTTGTTGGGTTAGTGGGACTTATGCATGAGCGAAAGCTCAAGTAACCCTTTAAAGCACTTCCCAACTTGTTGGGTTAGTGGGACTTATGCATGAGCGAAAGCTCAAGTAAACCTTTAAAACACTTCCCAACTTGTTGGGTTAGTGGGACTTATGCATGAGCAATGGCTCAGGTAAACCTTTAAAACACTTCCCAACTTGTTGGGTTAGTGGGACTTATGCATGAGCAGAAGCTCAGGTAATCCTTTAAAGCACTTCCCAACTTGTTGGGTTAGTGGGACTTATGCATGAGCAATGGCTCAGGTAATGGGTTAACTTGATGGTGCGTGCAGGAAAGAATTGATTTCTTTCAAAAGATATTGTTGTCCTGCGTTTTGTTCTACATTACAAAATCTGTTTTATATGGTACTATTCTTGATTTTGCAAATGTTTTAAGCAACAAACGTATTATCGTTGATCTACATTTCTATAAGTTTCAATAATGTGACGGATTTTATCAATAACAGGATTTAGTGATTCTGGATCTGCATGTAAATCATATTCATTGATGTTCACTCTTACAACTGGACACGCATTGAATTCACTAATCCAATCTTCATATCGTTTGAATAATTTTTTCCAATATTCTGGATCTGTTTCAATTTCCATTTGTCGACCACGTTGTTTGATGCGATCAATCACTTCATCATAATCACATTCTAAATAGATAAGTACATCTGGTTTTGGGAAGTATGGTGTCATGACCATAGCATTAAATAGTTCGGAATATGTGTTGAAGTCTTCTGGACTCATTGTCCCTTGTTCTTCATGCATCTTAGCAAAAATATCAACATCTTCGTATATAGAGCGATCTTGGATAAAGCCGCCGCCATATTCAAACATACGTTTTTGTTCTTTGAAGCGCTCTGCTAAAAAATAAATTTGTAGATGAAAGCTCCAACGTTCAAAATCATGATAAAACTTATCTAGATAAGGGTTATGATCTACATTTTCAAACGATGTTTTAAAATTTAATCTTTGTGCCAATGCTTTCGTTAATGTTGATTTTCCAACGCCGACTGTACCAGCGATTGTTATCACAGCATCTTGAGGGATACCGTATTTATTCATCATCTTTTCCTCCAATCAATGGTTGCACTAAATCTAAAATATAATTATAATCATTTTCTTGCTTCATAAAATCTAAATCAGTCGTATCTATTCGAATGACACTTTCACCATCTGCTTTTAACGAACGATAATAGGCATTGTAATCACGTTTTAAATTAAGTAAGTAGTCGTCTTCAATCTGATGTTCGAAGCTACGATTACGTAACGCGATACGCTTTTTCAATATTTCTAAATCTGCATCTAGAAAGATAATCACATTTGGCATTTCTAAATCTTCAGTTAAAATATCATAAATTCTAGAAAATTTATTGAATTCAGAAGGTGTTAAAGTATTATTTGCAAATATTTTATTTTTATAAATATGGTAATCACTTACAATACCTGTAGAAATTGCTTCAAGATCTTGAAATTGTTTGTAACGATTACATAAAAAGAACATTTCTGTTTGAAAACTCCATTTGGAAATATCTTCATAAAAATCGGATAGAAAAGGATTTTCATTTACGATTTCTTTTTCTTCATAATAATTAAAAGTCTGGCTAAGTTTATGTGCTAATGAAGATTTACCGACGCCAATCGGCCCTTCAACAGCAATAAATTGTTTTTTCATGTTTTTACCGCTCCAATGTTAAAATAGACAATAAATATTGTACCATATGTGAGGTGATAGACACATGTATACTGACCAATTTTATATGAAAATTGCGCTAGAAGAAGCGCGGAAAGCTGGTGCTATTGGAGAAGTACCAATTGGAGCTATTGTCGTGAAAGATAATGAAGTTATTTCACGAGCGCACAATTTACGAGAATCCACTCAAGATCCTACTGCACATGCTGAACATATTGCGATTCAAAAAGCTGCAAAACAGCTTAATAGTTGGAGGTTAGCGTCCTGTAAACTTTATGTTACTTTGGAACCTTGTGTAATGTGTTCAGGTGCAATCGTCATGAGTCGTATTCCCGAAGTAATCTATGGTGCACAAGACTTAAAAGGTGGTTGTGCAGGTAGTTTGATGGATCTGTTGCAAGAATCGCGATTTAACCATCGGGCCAAAGTTACTACAGGTGTATTAGCAGAGGAATGTAGCCATTTATTGAAGACATTTTTTAAAGATATTAGACAAAAAAAGAAAATCATACGAACAGAGGATAATACAAATAGTGAAACATTTGGTAAAATATGAAATGTGTTACAAAATTATGGCAATTTGTAAATGAGTATTCAATCGGTGTTTTGAGATAAAGTAGAAACGAGGTAAATCAATGATAAATTTAATTGCAACAGATATGGATGGTACGTTATTGAACGCTGCACATGAAATATCAGAAGAAAATATCCAAGCTATCAAATATGCACAATCACAAGGCATAACTGTAGTCATTGCTACTGGTCGGGCATTTTATGAAGCAAATGCACCAATCAATCAAACAGACTTAAAAGTGCCATATATTTGTTTGAACGGTGCAGAAGTCAGAGATGAATCATTTAATATTATGAGCACTTCAAATTTAAATAGAGAACTCATAAATCGCATTACGGTAGAATTAAATAAAGAAAACATTTTCTATCAAGTGTATACCAACTTAGGCATCTATACTGAGAATCCATTACGAGACTTAGAGATTTATATTGATATTGCACAACGTGCTGGTCAAGAAGCAGATGTAGAAAAAATTAAAAGTGGCATTCAAAAACGTATAGATAACGGTACATTAAAAGTAGTTGAGAATTATGACAAAATTCAAGATACACCTGGTGAAATTGTGATGAAAATATTAGCTTTTGATAGTGATTTAGAAAAAATTGATCGAGTAAGTGAAACATTAGCAAAATCAGAAAGTTTGGCAATTTCTTCTTCATCACGCGGAAATATAGAAATTACGCATTCAGATGCACAAAAAGGTATTGCTTTAAACACGATTGCAGAGCGTCTAAATATTGATATGGAAAATGTTATGGCAATCGGTGATAATATGAATGATGTTTCAATGTTGGAACGCGTCGGTTATTCAGTTGCAATGGAGAATGCAGCTCCAGAAGTTAAAGCAATCGCAAAATATGAAACTGACTCTAATGAACAAAGTGGTGTTGGTAAAGCGATAATGAAACTACTTAGAGAAAATAACAAATCATAGCATGAGGTGAAAGGATAAATGAAAGGATTAATCATAATAGGGAGTGCTAAAATGGGCTCGCATACAAATGCTTTAGCTCATTATTTAAAAGGTCATTTTGAAGACCAATATTTTGAGGTTGAGATCTTTGATCTAGCGGAACACCCAATTCATCAACTGGATGTCTCTGGCGTTTCTTCACCAAGTGAAGTGTATAAAAATAATTTAACATTATTACAAACGAAAGCGCGAAATGCAGATTTCTTTATATTAGGAACACCAAACTACCATGGGTCATATTCTGGTATTTTAAAAAATGCATTGGATCATTTAACGATGGATGATTTTAAAATGAAACCAGTTGGATTAATCGGTAACAGTGGTGGAATTGTAAGCTCTGAACCATTGTCTCATTTACGTTTGATAGTACGTTCATTACTCGGAATCGCAGTACCAACGCAGATTGCGACGCATGATACAGACTATAATAAATTAGATGATGGTACGTATTACTTGGATAACGAGGAGTTTCAATTACGTTCAAGACTATTTGTGGATCAAATTATTTCATTTGTGAAAAATAGTCCGTATGAACACTTGAAATAATGTGAAGTCATTTTTGAATAGGGGTTACGATGCAAGTTGTATCTCACTATGTACATAATCTAAAGGGTTTTGGAGCGCATATGAAATCAAACATTACTTTGATTTCATATGCGCTCTTATGTTGCTGAGGTTTAATTAGGCAGTACTGTGAAGTATTGAATTAACTATTAAATGATACTGTTCAATCAGCTGTTTAATTTCTTCTAACTTGATATCATGCAAATAAATACATCTTTCATCAGATTGATCTCGAGATTTTTTTAAAAGGTTAAGTTCGATAAAATGGTTGATTTGTGAAGATACAGGTGAATTTTGGACTTGTAATAACTTTTTTAATTCAATGGCATTTATTTTATTCTTATTAAGATAGAGCAATTTATCCAAAATGATTACCTCAGAAATCGTAAGATTCAAATTTTGTTTCACTACTTTATTAATCAATCCTCTTTTTTCTTCATAAATAATTGTATTCATATTGTCACCACACTTTTAATATTTTGCTTTTATGCGTTAAATTGAAATTGTTGATAGAAATAGAATTTTAAATGTTGAATTACTGACTAGTTTCTTATGGTATTTAAAATCAGAAGGTTGGCAACCAATAATATTATTGAACAGATAACAATATTCATTTTGACTACGAAAATCATAGCGTTGTTGAACAATGTTTAAATGATCACCATTAAGCAAATCACATATGGAAGCATGAATTTTAGATGACGTAATATATTGAGATAACTTACAGTTCATCAATGTTGAAAATTCTCTTGATAAAAAGCTATTATTTACAAAAAAATAATTAGCAATTTCTTTGCAGGTAATTTTAGTCGTTAAATGCGTATTAACATATTGTACGACATCTTTAATTAAAGATGTTTTATAACTGCATTGTAATTCAGAACTTTGAAAATTTTGATGCTCAGAATATTTTATACTTTTAATTAAATCTTTAATGGCATTGTTCGGATTGGTTATAGATTGATGTTGAATCGCATCAATTATATCTAATAATTTGAGGCGTATCTCTTTTTTTAACGATATATGTTTAAACGTGTTAAAATTTAGTTGCTGGAAGTATTGATAATAGTAAAAATTATTTAGTGAAAGACAGATTAAACTACCGTTAAAAGAGATTTGTTTAATGGATTCATAGTCGTGGATATGAAATATGTCACCTACTTTAAAATGATGGAAAGTAGTGTTTTTCAAAGCCACAAATTCTCCTTCTGTTACTAAAAAAATATGTAGAAAATGAGGTCTGCTTAATTGGCTTATAGAGCCATACTGCGCATGTTTTATTTTAAAAGTATCATCCATTTTATTGGTTTCACCACTTACATCAAAATAAAAATTAATTATAAACTACTACTGTAATTATTTTAATATGAAAATTGTATATAGAACATTAATAAAATTTAACAGTTAATATACATTATTTTATAATTAGTTGTAGATGGATATATTTAGTGGTGGTATTTTTAAATGAACCATTAAAATTTTACTATTACAAATTTAACTAATGAATTTGGAGAAAAATAACATTATTTAGTAAGGATGGAAAGTTTAATTGTTGAGAGAATGTTTTGAAATTAAAATAAAAATTGAATAAAAAATAATAGGCTACTAAACTTCTATATCATTTAGAAATTAAGTAGCCTATTTTTGATGATTTGCTGTGTTAATTTATAGTTATAATTACTATTTTCTATATTTTATTTTTGCAAAAGCGTCATGTTGGTGAATAGATTCTTCGTTTCTACACTCAATATCAAAGCCCTCAATCCAATCAAAATCGACTAAATCTGCTGCGATAAGGCGAATTAAATCTTCAACAAATCTCGGATTTTCATAAGCGCGTTCTGTGACACTTTTTTCATCTGGTCGTTTTAATATAGGGTAAAGTATAGAACTTGCGTTGGCTTCCATTGCATCTAAAATTTTTTCTTTGTAGTCATCTGTTAAAATAGTTTCGTTATTCAAAATTGCTTTAACGGTAATGATACCGCGTTGGTTATGCGCCGAGTACTCACTGATTTCTTTTGAACAAGGGCACAATGTTGTAACTGCAGCTTGTAGTGTAATTTCTTTTCTTGTAATATTTTCCTTGTTTATCGCCATACCGTATGTCACATCTGCATGGCCTACAGCTTTGATATTCGTGATTGGACTGTAGCGATCAAAGAACCATTTAGCTGAAACATCAACGCCAGCAGCATTTTGTTCCATGCGTTCTTGTAAGCTACGCAAAAGACGATACAAAGAATCGAAATCTAATTCAATGCCGTTGTCATAGTGTTTTTCAACACTTTCTAGAATACGACTCATATTTATACCTTTTTCATCTTGATTAAGGCTTGTTGAGAAACTGAAGTTTCCAGCTGTTTGAAAACGGTCAACTAATACAGGATATACAAGATTTTTAATACCTACTTCTTCAATTTCAAATAAGTAGTTTTTGTTCGTACTTTGCAAATCTTTCATTTCTTCTTTAACGGTTGGTTTTGTACCTTCGATTGGATCAACTGAACCAAAATGTTTCCATCGACCTTCTCGAGTTGATAAATCAAATTCTGTCATGATATTGCCTCCACTTAAGATTCAAAGTTATAAGTCCAATAAGGTTCAACTTCTAAAAAGCTTTGCGCTTCTCCAGAAACATCAGGTGTAGCAAGTTGTTTCAAGAATGGTCCTGTTTGAGATGCGTGTGCTTCAAACGCGCGAAGTTTTACCTCTTTATAATCACTGATCTCATTTAGAATGTCAGGTTCACCCAATTTTTCAGGCGCATCATTACTAAATGCAACAAGTTGTAGACGGGGTCTTTCTGATGGCTTCATGCGTCCCACAGTTCTCACGACTGCTTCTGCTGTAGCTTCATGGTCTGGGTGCACTGCAAATTGAGGGTAGAACGATATGATGACGGATGGATTTAATTCATCAATTAATGACTGTACCATCTCATCCATTTCGTCGTGAGGTTCAAATTCTACAGTTTTATCACGTAAGCCCATTTTGCGTAAATCAGTTATACCGATGGCAGCCATCGCAACTTCTAATTCTTTTTCACGAATGTCAGGTAAAGATTCACGAGTGGCAAATGGTGGGTTACCTAAATTACGTCCCATTTGACCTAATGTTAAACAAGCGTATGTGACTGGTACACCATTATCTATATAACGTGCCAATGTCCCTGCAGATGAGAATGATTCATCATCTGGATGTGGAAAAATAACTAATACATGGCTTTCCTCTGTCATGATTCATCCTCCTTATGCTTTAAATGGTTGAGTGCTTATTTCTAAAGCAGCAGCTAGTTGACCTTCATAGTTAAAGCCAGCTAATAGAAATTCACCTTGCTCATTTATTTCGTAATGTGTTAAACCTTGAACGTAGACCCAACCGCCATCTTTTAGTTTTAAACCTACACGATATGGGTCTTTATTACCACCTTTAAGCTGTGCATGCTCAAAAGTGATTTGAATATTTCTTAAAAAAGTGCCCGCGTTAAATACACGTTGATCAAAATGTGCAGCATATGCACCATTCGTCGTCTCTACATGTAAATACACGGGTTTATCTTCATATGAAGAAAGTAATGTTTGTACTTTTTCATCTATTATTGATTCCAAACTTTTTGCCTCCTTGATTCCAAACCCCTATACTTTTATGCAATAAATTGTACGATACAAGTGTTAATAAAAATAATCAGTCTAATCTTTAGTGTAAACTGACTTTGAAACATTTTCTACCTGAAAAATGAATTTCAACTTAGATTTATACATAAAATTTTGATTATCTATTTATTTTACTAAAAACAGCGATGAAAATGTATTAGTCTGCTCATTATACTTTTAGTCATTTTAAACAATCATTACAATTTATCAAATATCGATTTTCTGTAAAAACGATTAAAAGCACGTATAATAGAAGTGTATTCACATTTTGTTTATAGCTAATGACAAATTCAATATATTTGGGAGGGCAATAACATGAAAATCACAAATTTAGGGTCTAGTGCATATGCTTCATTTTATGTTGCATGTGAATTGTTTAAACAAATGAGTCAACAACCACATAGTAAATTAGGATTAGCTACAGGTGGGACAATGGTAGAAGTTTACGAATTTCTAGTTAGTTTACTGCAAAAGAATCAATTAGATGTATCTGGAATAGAAACATTTAATCTAGATGAATATGTCGGTTTATCGGCGACGCATGAACAAAGTTATCATCGTTATATGAATGACATTTTATTTAATCGTTATCCACATTTTACGAAATCTTTGATACACATTCCTGATGGAGCTGCAGAAAACTTAATGGAAGAAACGAAGCGATATGAAGATTTAATCAATCAAAAAGGACCAATGGATATACAAATATTAGGTATTGGTGAAAATGGTCATATCGGTTTTAATGAACCAGGGACTGATATGAATAGTACCACTCAAGTTGTGGATTTAACTGATAGTACAATTAATGCAAATAGTCGTTATTTTGATAATGAAAGTGAAGTACCTAAACAAGCTGTGTCCATGGGTTTAGCTTCAATTTTAAAAGCGAAAAGAATCATTTTGTTAGCATTTGGAGAGAAAAAAAGAGAAGCAATTGAACAATTAGCTAAGCATGAAGTCAATAAACAGGTTCCAGCTACGATTCTGCTTGCACATCCTGATGTTGAAATTTACGTTGATGACGCTGCAGCACCTCGCTTATAATCTCTCAGTTTAAATTATGACTTTAAGGGTAAAGCATTTATGCGTAAGTTTTTAAATAAAGTAAGTTAGGTCATGATTTCCATGCCTATCATTAAATCAAGAAGGGATGATCATTTTGGAATTACAACTAGCAATTGATTTATTAAATAAAGAGGAAGCGGCAGAACTTGCAAATAAAGTTAAAGATTATGTTGATATTGTAGAAATTGGTACACCTATTGTGATTAATGAAGGTTTACCGGCTGTTCAACATTTAGATAATAATATCGATGGTGTGAAAGTACTTGCAGATTTAAAAATTATGGATGCGGCAGATTATGAGGTAAGCCAAGCTGTTAAGTATGGTGCAGATGTAGTTACAATCCTAGGTGTTGCAGAAGATGCATCTATTAAAGCTGCGGTAGACGAAGCACATAAAAATAATAAAGAATTACTTGTAGATATGATTGCAGTACAAGATTTACAAAAACGTGCGAAAGAATTAGACGAATTAGGTGCGGATTATATCGCTGTTCATACTGGTTATGATTTACAAGCAGAAGGTGAATCACCATTAGAAAGCTTAAGACAAGTTAAATCAGTGATTAATCAATCTAAAGTTGCTGTAATTGGTGGTATTAAACCAGATACAATTAAAGAAGTGGTAGCTGAGGACCCAGATTTAGTTGTAGTTGGTGGCGGCATTGCTAACGCAGATGACCCAGTTGAAGCAGCAAAACAATGTAGAGATGCGATTGAAGGTAGGTAAGATGAGTGAAATTACAAATTATCGTTTGATTTTAGACGAGTTAGATCATACGTTATCTCATGTTAGAGATAGTGAAACACAAGCTTTTTTATCGCAAGTGACTAAAGCAAAACATGTATTTGTAGCAGGTAAAGGACGTTCTGGATTTGTAGCAAATAGTTTTGCTATGCGTTTAAATCAACTTGGAAAATTTGCTTATGTTGTTGGAGAATCAACTACACCTTCAATTACTGAAAATGATTTATTTATTGTCATTTCAGGTTCAGGTTCAACGGAACACTTGAGATTATTAGTTGAAAAAGCAAAATCTGTTGATGCAGAAGTTGTGTTATTATCTACGAATCCAAATTCAGCAATAGGCGTATTGGCCAACACTGTTATAGAACTCCCTGCAGGTACAAAATATGATGCAGAAGGATCTGCACAACCCTTAGGTAGTTTGTTTGAACAAGCAGCGCAAGTCTTTTTAGATAGTTTAGTACTAGATTTAATGAACGAACTTAATGTCGATGAGGAAACGATGCAAAGTAATCATGCTAATTTAGAGTAGTGTATTAGAATAAAACGTTTTTTCTATGAGGACGTGAACGATGAATCTCATCCTCATAGAAAAGAGCTAATCTCAAATGATTAGCTCTTTTTTTATGAGAAATTTTACAAATTAATTTTGGCCTGCGATGTTTTCTTGATAATATGATTCACATAATCCAAGGGCAAAACTATTAAAAATTTTCAATCATTTCCAGGGGAACAACAGTCAACATGGTACAAGATGCTTTGGTTAATCAATATTAATTCCAACGATAGTGTTAATGGAAATAGAAATATTTTTTAATCATTTACTTAATAAAAAGATTTAGAAATATAGCTTTATATGCTTAAAATTGGGATAATTCACCACGAATTGTGCCATTTTTTGTATTTTAAGGAAACAAGATTCAAAATGACTCAATTTGAATTAAAAATTTGGGAATTTTATGGCATTGGACACCAAATGTTTTCATTATATTATTCTATGCCCTAAATGTTAATATATTTTGTATAAAAGTTAACAAAGGGGTGTTGCATTTGGAAATTTTAGAAAAAATAGAAAATCACGCTAAGAAACAACCGCATCAAGTTGCTTTGCGCTTTGATGAACAAGCATTAACATATGATGAATTAATTAAAGAATTAAATAACAAAAGTGACTTATTTTCTAATATACCTAAACATAGCATTGTAGGATTGGTCACACGACATCCGCAGAAGGCAATGATTATTTATTTAGCATTGTTAAAAAGTGAGTGTGTACCATGTATTTTTGATGATAGATGGTCGAGCGTGCAAACCTTCAATTTAGTCGAAAAATACGGTGTTCAATATCTTATGGAAGAAGAGGATTTAAGTATACATAATGTGACCCAAAAAGATAATTTCAAGGACGATGACGATTTGTTACATATCGCTTTTACATCTGGAACGACAGGCTTACCTAAAGCATATTATAGGGGAGCGTTATCTTGGATTAAGTCTTTTTCCAAAAATGATCAATTATTTGACAGAATGATAAATACAGTTGTTGCTCCGGGTCCGTTGTCGCATTCTTTATCGTTATATGCATGTATTTATGCATTATATACAGGTAGAACATTTATTGGACAGCGATATTTTGAAGCCAAGCGTTTAATGCAGACAATCCAACACCAAAAAGTAAACACAGCGTGTTTTATGGTGCCAACAATGATACAAGCTTGCGTTGCAACTCAAATTTTAATAGAAGGAAAACATTATATTTTAAGTACTGGGGATAAACTTGGCTTACATATTCGTCAACGTATTCAACAATGTTTCCCTAAAAGTGATCTAATTGAGTTCTTTGGGACATCAGAAGCTAGCTTTATTAGTTATAACTTCAATAATAGTGCACCACCAGAATCTGTTGGCAAATTGTTTCACAACGTGCACGTGAATATTGAACAGCCTGACGTATCAGGTATAGGCCTACTAAAGATAAGAAGTGATATGTCATTTGGTGGTTATGTTGATGAAGATGTCAGCGATGATAGTTGGATTGAAACAGGAGATTTTGCATCATGTGACGCGCATGCACATTTATTTTTACATGGTAGAAAGCATGATCGTATGATTATTGGTGGACGTAATGTTTATCCGTTTGAAATTGAACAGCATGCAAAATCCATTAATTTATTCAAAGAAGTAGTTGTTATCAGTGAAAAACATTCTAAATTTGGAGAAATTGCCGTATTACTATATACCGGTGATCATACAGTTCGTTATAACGATTTTAGAAAAATTATGAAGCATCATGTAGCCCGTTACCAAATACCATCGAAACTAGTTAAAGTAAAGCGAATGGTCTATACCTCAAGTGGAAAGATTGCGCGCGAACGTATGAAACAATGCTATTTAAAAGGAGAATTATAAATGAATGAAGCGGTAATTATAGCAGCGAAACGTACAGCATTTGGGAAGTATGGTGGGAAATTGAGACATTTAGAACCTGAATTATTATTAAAGCCACTATTCAATTATTTGAAAAATAACTTCCCTGCAATTGTTAATAATATAGATGACGTGATTTTAGGTAATGTTATCGGAAATGGAGGTAATATTGCGCGAAAGGCACTTTTAGAAGCTGGATTAAATCAACAAGTGCCAGGTGTGACGGTTGATCGCCAATGTGGTTCGGGATTAGAGGCTGTAAATCAAGCCTGTCGCATGATACAAGCAGGTGCAGGGTTAATATACATTGCAGGTGGCGTGGAAAGTACAAGCAGAGCACCCTGGAAGATTAAGCGGCCACAATCTGTATATGACACACATTTACCAGAATTTTATGAAAGAGCATCATTTGCACCTCAAGGCCAAGATCCATCTATGATACAAGCAGCTGAAAATGTTGCAGAAAGATATGGTATATCAAGATTTGAACAAGATGAATTCGCATGGCACAGTCATCAAAAAACGCTTGATGCATATAACCATCGTAAGATTACTCAAGAGATAACGCCACTGATGATTAAAGGAGAAACATTTCAACAAGATGAAAGTATTAAACCTAAATTAACGCAACAAACGCTAAATCGATTAAAGCCATTATTACCAAACGGGAGCATTACTGCTGGCAATTGTTGTATGAAAAATGACGGTGCCGTACTACTACTTGTCATGGAAAAAACACTTGCTAAAGCATATGGCATACACAGTGGATTATCATTCATTGACCAAGTAACTATAGGTGTAGACCCAAATATACTTGGTATTGGTCCTGTGCCTGCTATAGAAAAACTATTAGCAAAACAGCAATTGTCTTTAAATGATATCGATGCTATAGAATTAAATGAAGCTTTTGCATCACAAGTGTTAGCAAGCCAACAAGCTTTAAACGTACCAGCTGAAAAATTAAATATTTATGGTGGCGCGATAGCTACTGGACATCCTTATGGCGCAAGTGGTGCTGCACTTGTTACACGGCTATTCTATATGGAACATAAACATAGGACAATTGCAACTATGGGTATTGGAGGAGGTATGGGCAATGCAACATTATTTGAAAGATGGTCATGAACAACGAGAAATGATATTCCCAAAAAAAGATGTAGAAGCTTATAATCAATTGTTTGCACAAACGAATAGCGTTGATGTTTCGCCACTTTATTGTGCAAGCCTGTGGCCCGAATTTGAATTGTTCAAACCGTTTATTTCTAGTAAGTTACTATTAAAATCAACAGAAATTGAACAATATCATCCCTTAGCAATTGATGTCATATATCAAGTGCAATTAACATTAATCGAACAAAAAAAGATTCGTCAATTTATCAAATATAGCTTTGAAATGAAAATAAATAAAAATCTGACTAAATGTATATATATTAAGCAAACGTTTTTAGAGAAGGTGAAAAATGATACAGATATTACCTAACGATGTAGAACGATATTTGAGACTTGTCAAAGATGAGAATCCTTTGCATCAACATATTGTACCAGGACAAATGATTGTGCAAATTGCATTGATATACAATGAATTGAATTGGAAAAATTATAAAATTAATTATGTTGAACCAGTTGATACATATGAATTTCTTCATTTTGATTTTGAAAGCAATAATAAATTAATCGTGAAAAATAATTATGATAAAGTTAAAGTTACTATTTTGAAAAATAAATAAGTAATCATTGAAAATTGTCCTTAACTAGATAACAAACTTAAAAATAAAATGAATTTTTCCATATTTAAAAACAACTACAATTTTTGTATAAAAATTAAAAAATAGAATTTAAAAAATTTGAAACAGTTTGACATACACTCCGAACTCAGTATAATAAGTAAACATGTTAAGGGAGTGACTTAAATCGTGGATTATGAACAAGATTTTGATAAAAGTAATATTAATAAGGTGAATCCTAGAACTGCGAAAAAAACTGTATTTGCAACCGGTATTGGTAATGCGATGGAATGGTTCGATTTCGGGTTATATTCTTACCTAGCAGTTATATTGGGGCAAAACTTTTTTAGTTCGGTAGAAAATGACCAGTTAAAAACGATATTTACATTTGCCACATTTGCAATTGCATTTTTATTAAGACCAGTAGGTGGCATTATTTTTGGTATTATTGGTGATAAATTTGGTAGGAAAGTCGTTTTAACGACAACCATTATCATGATGGCATTTTCAACTTTGTTAATTGGTTTATTACCTACATATGATCAAATAGGTGTATGGGCGCCAATTTTACTATTATTAGGTAGAGTGCTTCAAGGGTTTTCAACTGGTGGAGAGTATGCAGGTGCGATGGTTTATGTTGCTGAATCCTCACCAGATAAATCTAGAAATGGTCTAGGTTCAGGTTTGGAAATTGGTACATTATCAGGTTATATCGCCGCATCAGTAATCAGTGGCTTACTATTTTTCTTTTTAAATGAGGAACAAATGGCTACATGGGGATGGAGAATACCATTTATTTTGGGTCTATTTTTAGGTATATTTGGTTTTTATTTAAGAAGAAAATTAGAGGAATCTCCAGTATTTGAAAATGAAATAGCTACACAACCTAAACGAGATAACATCGGATTTTTCACAATTGTTCGATATTACTACAAAGATATTATTGTATGTTTTGTAGCTGTAGCATTCTTTAATTGTACTAATTATATGGTAACTTCATATATGCCATCTTATTTACAACAAATAATTAAATTAGATAGCACAACGGTTTCTGTACTTATCACGGTTGTCATGGCAGTAATGATTCCATTGGCATTAATGTTTGGTAGAGTTGCAGATCGCATCGGAGAGAAAAAAGTCTTTTTAATCGGGCTATGTGGCACAGCTATCTTTAGTACTGTGGCATTTGCGTTATTCCAATCAGGTTCGTTGGTTTTAATAATTGTAGGTATATTTACGTTAGGATTTTTCTTGTCTACTTATGAAGCAACGATGCCAGGTTCATTACCAACGATGTTTTATACGCATATCCGTTATCGAACATTGGCGGTAACATTTAATGTGTCAGTATCATTATTTGGTGGAACAACACCGTTAATTGCATCTTCATTGGTTGCGAAAACAGGAGATCCGCTTTCACCAGCTTATTACTTAGCGGCAATGAGCGTTATAGGGATTATCGTTATTTCATTGTTACATGTCAGCACAGCAGGTAAATCGCTTAAAGGTTCATATCCAAATGTTCAAAGCGATGAAGAATATGATTATTATACGGAAAATCCTGAGAAAGCTTTATGGTGGGCAGACGATAAACGCGTATAAGCCGAATGACATTACAAACGACTATTAAGATAATAGTATGCTAGCTATCGATACTAAAACGGAATAGTAGAAATTTAAAAATAGGTTATTCATTTCCTTTTAGAGTTAGGAAGTGAGTACCTATTTTTTTAGTAAATTTCACTATTATTGCAAGAAAGAATAGATTTTTTGCAATAATCTAGATATTTATATTTTAGTGTATTGCCTCATTTTGGTAGTAGAATAACATAGGATAGCAATGGTTATATCATTTATTTATGTTATGTTTAAGAAGGAAAAGGACATACATAGTTTGGAGGAAAAATGATGACAGTAGAACAATATTGGGAGAATTTTGTACAATTATTTCCATCTTATAAGGGCAAAACATATGAAGCATGGTCATTTGGTGTAGATGAGGATACATTAGCAGAATTAGTAAAACAAGGTGAAAAAACGGCTACGACAAGTGGTTACGAAACTTATCAAGTTGATGGTGAACCACTACCTCAAGTGGGAGATGTGAGCGTGATTTTAAATAAAAAAGGGGAACCACAATGTGTGATTGAAACAACACATGTATATCAAACAACTTTTAATGCTGTCTCTGACCATCACGCTTATTTAGAAGGTGAAGGCGATAAGTCACTAGCTTACTGGCGTAAAGCACATATTGATTTCTTTGAACCTTACTATGCATCTCTAGGATTGGCATTTAACGAATCTACTATTGTAGTGTGTGAGGAATTTAAAGTTTTATATAAATAAGTAAAGTGGTACATAAGTTAGGATCGCTTCGAGTGTGCTCTCCAAGCAAACAAAGGGGACAATCTTTGCCTAACTATGTACCACTTAGGGTGAGTGTTTATAAGGGATGTGTTATACCATGTATATATAATGGGACAGTTACATATACATGGCGCATATTTCTAAAGGGGAATTCTTTGTTCTGTTTCTTCTAATTTTAGTCTTGGAACTTACGCTTCTGTTTTTTCATCGATGTATTGAAGTGTAGCTAATAACTTACATTTAAGTTATCAACATCACTTTCAAGTAGAGAGAGTAACGTATATAATTCATTCTTGCTGAAATTTTCATCGCATTTAACAGAAATCGTTTTGAACGTCTTGGTGATAATTTCATAGATAGGGTTACCATTCTCAAAAGATTGTTCGTAGATAATCATGATGTCATACCTCCTTGTCTCTCTACACTTATTATAATAATAGATATGTATGCGAAATACATGAGTCTACAGTATCAACTTTTTATCAGTCGAACGTCGTATAATCATAAAATACTTTATTTCAATTTTTGTTGTATTAATACTATCACTTAAATGCTTATACTATTAAAAAACAAAAATAATATATTGTTTATTTGGTTTATATTTGCACTTTTTGAAACATTTATGTAACATTGTAATCGAATCGTAATGCGATTCCAAAATTTTAAATGGAGTGATACAGAATGAATAAGATTGCAAAGACTTTTGTAGCTGGAAGCATTGTATTTGGAACTACATTAGGCATAAGCGTTTCTGATGAAGGCGTATCACATAGCGAAGCACAAGCAGCAACAACACCTTATTATCAATATGAAGGAAATGCTGGTAACGACCCTAGCTTTTTATTAAATGAACAATTTAAAAATGGAATCAAATATGGCAAGGTTACTTTTAATGGCGTGAATGTAAGTGCAAGAACAGTAGAGGGTGGCAAGACAACTCAGAAATATGACCAAACTTTCTCAGACTATTCAAAAGATGATAATATAGCAAGTAACGTTAATTTTTCTATAAAAGGGAACTTAACTTATGAGCAAGTCAAAGATGCTTATGGAAAAGATTTAAGTAAGATTAAAACACCAGATAAACAGCCTAAAGGTACAGGTGTATACGCATATCAATCTCAAAATAATGGCCCAACCGTTTTCTTTGAAATGAAAGATGGTCAAGTCAATGAAGTGAATATTGGGTATGGCGGATACGGTGGTTAAATAAAAACATAAATGAGTAAATTAACTTAAAAAGGCGCACGTTCATCATTAGAAATGGACGTGCGCTTAGTTTATATTTGATTAAACTTCTGTAACTTCGACATCGATGTGTTCTATACGATTATAGGCACCGTGGTCAACAGGACCGACGAAGTCGTTCATTTTCCAACCGTTTTTAATTGCAGATGCAACAAATGCTTTAGCAGCGATGACGGCTTCTTTTGGAGATTTGCCTTTTGCTAAATATGCAGTAGTTGCTGCGGCAAATGTACAACCAGCGCCGTGATTATAACTTTGTTGGAACATATCAGTAGTTAGTTGATAGTAGTTTTCCCCATCATAGTATAAGTCATAAGATTTATCTTGATCTAACGCTTTACCACCTTTAATTATAACGTGTTGTGCACCTTGTTGATGAATGATATCAGCAGCTTTTTTCATATCGTCTATTGATTTTAAAGTGCCGAGGTTTGCAAGTTGACCAGCTTCGAATAAATTCGGTGTTACGACTGTAGCTTTTGGTAACAAATATTCAATCATTGCATCAGTATTGCCTGGATTTAAAACTTCATTTTCTCCTTTGCATACCATAACTGGATCTACTACAAAGTAGTTCGCACCAGATTCAACATATGCTTCGCCGGCACGTTTGATAATTTCTTGTGTCCCTAGCATGCCCGTCTTCACTGCATCCGGACCGATTGATATAGCTGTTTCTAATTGTTTTTCAAAAACATCGAATGGAATTGGCGTAACATCATGAGACCAAGATTCTTTATCCATTGTTACAATTGATGTTAATGCAACAATACCGTATGTTCCTAACTCTTGGAATGTTTTTAAATCTGCTTGCATGCCTGCGCCAGCACTTGTATCTGAACCAGCAATGGTTAAAGTTTTTTTCAATGCCATTAATTTTCACTCCTAAATATGCTTTTATATATATCATACCACGTTTGTCGACTATTCTAAATCATGACGTTTACAATGTAATAAGGTTACAATGATGAATAAATTAGTATATCCTTTTGATTCTATTACTGATACATATTAAAATGAAATAAAATATATTCATTTTAATTGTGTTTATGATAAAGTGAGTACTACTAATCTCACGAGCGAGTAAGTAGTGCTTTATGTTACTATATTAATCGAGGTGAGCGATATGGAGTGGTCGGATGTTTTTCATAAAATTACTACAGAACATGATTTTACTGAAATGCATAATTTTTTAGAAAATGAATATACGACAAAGATAGTATATCCAGATAGGGAAAATATTTATCAGGCTTTTGATTTAACGCCTTTTGAAAAAGTGAAAGTTGTTATCTTAGGTCAAGATCCTTATCACGGACCAAATCAAGCACACGGTTTAGCATTTTCTGTGCAACCGAATGCTAAATTTCCGCCTTCATTAAGAAACATGTATAAAGAACTTGAAGACGATATCGGTTGTGTAAGAAAATCACCACATTTACAAGATTGGGCAAGAGAAGGCGTTTTATTATTAAATACTGTTTTGACAGTCCGACAAGGAGAAGCGCATTCTCACAGAGATATAGGGTGGGAAACTTTTACGGATGAAGTCATTAAAACAGTTTCAGAAAATTTGAGTAATGTTGTGTTTATATTGTGGGGTAAGCCTGCACAACAAAAAATAAAACTGATTGACACAGCGAAACATCATATTATTAAATCACCACATCCAAGCCCATTATCTGCATATCGCGGATTTTTCGGTTCAAAACCGTATTCATTAACAAATGCATATTTACAAAAAAATGGTATTGAACCTATAAACTGGTGTGAAAGTGGGTTGTAAAATAAATGGAAAAAGAGAAAATTATTCAACTTATTGAGCAAGAATTAGTTCAAGCAGATGAAGCTAAAAATGATGCAGAATTTGAAAAGCATATCTATGCCATTCATACACTAACGTCACTCGTAAATAGTTCAAATAACACACATCATTTTAAAGATAATACGTATTCAGTATCTGATTCATTCAAATCATCTCGAAATGTAGAACAAACTGCTGCAAGTAAGAAGCAAGGCATCTCAGCAGAAGAAATTCAAGCAATGGGCGGAAAAGTACCTGCCTCATCGACAAAATTTGCAAATGCTAATACTTCACTAAATGCTAATAAATTGGTAACAGATGATGAAATTGGTAATGGAGATTCAATATTTGATTTTTAATTCAAGAAAGAGAGGTTAATTTTTATGAAATTATTTATTATTCTCGGTGCTTTAAATGCTTTAATGGCTGTTGGTACTGGTGCATTTGGCGCGCATGGTTTGGAAGGTAAGTTATCGGATAAATATTTATCCGTATGGGAAAAAGCAACTACTTATCAAATGTATCACGGCCTTGGTTTACTATTAATTGGGATTATAAGTGGTACAACGTCAATTAATGTGAATTGGGCAGGATGGCTATTATTCTTAGGTATTGTATTTTTCAGTGGTTCGCTATATATTTTAGCATTAACTCAAATTCGTATACTTGGAGCAATTACACCAATTGGAGGTATTTTATTTATTATAGGTTGGTTAATGTTAGTGATTGGTACGATTAAATTATAAATTTATAATTGTTATAGAATTCATCTTAGGGGTATAATACATCCCATGAGGTGAATTTTATTTATGGGAAAAAATGATAGGAAAGTAGATAGAGGAGATTTAAAACAAAACTTATCTGAGAAATTTGTTTGGGCAATTGCCTATGGTTCATGTATCGGCTGGGGTGCATTTATTTTACCTGGTGATTGGATTGGTCAATCTGGACCTATTCCAGCAGCTATAGGTATTGTCATTGGCGCATTATTAATGATTTTAATTGCGGTAAGCTACGGCGCACTTGTTGAACGCTTCCCAGTTTCTGGTGGGGCTTTTGCGTTTAGCTTTTTAGGTTTTGGTAGATACGTAAGTTTTTTCTCATCTTGGTTTTTAACTTTTGGTTATATTTGTGTGGTAGCCTTAAACGCAACTGCATTCAGTTTATTAATTAAATTTTTATTACCTGATGTTTTAGAAACAGGTAAATTATATACCATCGCAGGATGGGATGTTTATATTACCGAAATATTAATTGCATCATTGTTATTGATTGTATTTATGTTTATTGCGATTAAGGGCACGAGTGTTTCAGGCTCACTACAATTTTATTTCTGTGTGGCAATGGTCATTACAATCTTACTGCTATTTTTCGGCTCGTTCTTTGGTAATAATTTTTCATTGGAAAATTTACAACCATTAGCGAACAAAGAAAAAGGCTGGCTTACATCAATTGTAATGATAGTTGCAGTAGCACCGTGGGCTTATGTAGGTTTTGATAATATCCCACAAACTGCCGAAGAATTTGATTTTTCTCCAAATAAAACGTTTAAACTGATTGTGTATAGTTTGTTAGCAGCAGCATTCACATATGTGTTAATGATTTTATATACAGGCTGGCTAAGTAGCTCAGAAACGAGTTTGAACGGGCAATTATGGTTAACAGGTGCCGTCACGAGTGGTGCATTCGGCTATATAGGTTTAGCAATTTTAGCGATTGCTATTATCATGGGTATTTTTACTGGTTTAAATGGATTTTTAATGAGTTCAAGTCGTCTATTATTCTCAATGGGACGTTCAGGTATTATGCCTTCAGTATTTAGTAAACTGCATAGTAAATATAAAACACCATATGTGGCAATCATATTCCTTGTAGCTATCACATTGATTGCACCTTGGTTAGGTCGTACAGCATTGACATGGATCGTTGATATGTCATCTACAGGTGTTTCAATCGCTTACTTTATTACATGTTTATCAGCAGCGCGTTTATTTAGCTATGACAAAACAAGTAACACTTATGGTCCGGTATATAAGACATTTGCGATTATAGGTACAGTAGTATCATTTGTTTTCTTATTACTATTATTAATTCCTGTTTCACCAGCTGGACTATCAATGCCATCTTATATTGCATTATTTGGTTGGTTAATTATAGGATTAATCTTTTTCGTAATTCGTTATCCTAAATTAAAACAAATGGATAATGATAAACTAAGTAAATTGATATTAAATCGTTCTGAAGATGAAGTAGTGAATATGATTAATGAGGATAAATCAAACAAATAACTGATTAAATTTTGGGGTATATATGAATTAAGCACATATATAGCATGAAATATTTATTTAAAAACGTTATATATATTAAATTAACTCCTTTCAACATTCGTTAATGTTTTGCGAATGTTGAAAGGAGTTATTAATTATTAAAAAATTTGACCATATATTATAGATAATTTAAAATCGTATTTAGATATCGGTTTTCGATTTTATTGAAGGAGTGATTTATTGAAAAATAGTATAAAGCGAAAAGTTTTTCTAGGTTTTATTTATATCCATATCTTATATCATGCAAAAGAAGCTCCAATATATGGGTCGTGGATGATAAATGAATTACAAGAACATGGTTATCATATGAGCCCAGGTACGTTATACCCTATTTTTCATGCTATGGAAGAAGAAGGTTTATTAAAAAGTGAGAATAGAACAATTAATGGTAAGCATCGAAAATATTATACCATTACAGCTAATGGTAGATCATTTTTATCTGAAACCAAAGACAAATTAAATGAACTTATAAATGAAGTTTAAGGAGACAATTATGTCTAATTATTTTACTATTTTTATTGTTGCTTTGAAACTTGGTTTAATATCATTTGGTGGTCCGACAGCTCATTTGGGCTACTTTTATGATGAATATGTAAAAAAGAAAAAATGGTTAAATGAAAAGGAGTACTCTGACTTAGTTGCATTATGCCAATTTTTGCCAGGGCCAGCTAGTAGTCAGGTTGGTATAGGAATAGGAGCGATTAGAGGCGGTATGATTGGAGGTATTTGTTCATTCATAGGTTTTACTTTACCGTCTGTAGTTATATTAATGTTATTTGCGCTTATTTTTATAAATAGTACATCTGAATTTTCGTGGATACAAGGATTGAAGATAGTTGCGGTTGCAATTGTAGCTCAAGCTATTTGGGGCATGGGTAAGAAGTTAGCCAATACAAGAATAACTGTGACATTAGCATTATTTGTTTTGTTATTAAGTTTACTCGTTGACAATGTATTTATTCAAGTTATTGCCCTAACACTTACTGGTATATATGGTGCGCTTTTTTTGAAAAGTGACGTAGAAGCTCATACAGCTAAAAAAGAAAAAATATTTTTAATTTCAAAAACAAAAGGCTTAATATCATTTGTTTTGTTTTTTTCATTATTATTTATTTTGCCAATATTAAGTTCTTTAACGAATAATGTGTGGATTAAAATGGTTGATAGTTTCTATCGTGCAGGAGCGTTAGTTTTTGGGGGAGGGCATGTCGTTTTACCACTTTTAGAAAAAGAATTTGTCCCCCAAAACTTTGTATCTCCGGATCAATTTATAACAGGTTATGCTGCAGCGCAAGCTGTTCCAGGACCATTGTTTACATTTGCTTCTTATTTAGGCACTTCAATTGAAGGTGTTTTGGGTGGTATCATAGCGACAATTGCTATATTTTTACCAGGTTTTTTACTATTATTTGGTGTATTGCCTTTTTGGGATCATATTAAATCAAATTCATATGTGGATGCTTTTTTAAAAGGAATTAGTGCAGGTGTAGTAGGAATATTAATAGCAGCATTTTATAATCCTATATGGACTTCAACGATTGAAAATGAATTAGATTTTATTTTAGCAAGTGTGTTATTTATCTTGCTCATATTTTATAAATTACCTTCATGGTTTATTGTGATATTAGGTCTCATTATGGGCATCGTATTGTATTAGTGTAAAACATTTTAAAATAGTTAAACATATAGTATTTTTGTAAAATAAATAGCAATAATAAAAACCAAGCTTTTAGTAAAAATGCTTGGTTTTTATGTTTAATAATCATATGTGTTTTTTGCTAAATTTTGTGCCAGAAACGATGAGTTTAGATATTTGATCAGCAAATAATAAACCTAAAGCGATTGCGCCGGCAATTAGCGTTACTTCTAGCATCGTGTTAATAGCTTTACTAAAGTCTAACAAAATAAGATTTTTAGTAGCGTCAAAGGCTAATCCTCCAGGCACCAATGGTATAATACCTGGTACCATAAATAGAATCACTGGTTCTTTTTTATAGCGAGCCATTACATGACTAAGTAAACCCAATGCTAGACTTCCAAAGAAGCTTGAATAAATTGTATGAAGTTCGAGACCATCATAAAACAATGTATAAACCATCCAACCACATGCACCAACAATTCCAACAGCATTATATAAATATTTTGGAACATCAAATATAATACCGAAGAAGAGTGAAGCGGTATAACTAAATATTAAATTTAAAATCCAAAACATAAGCATTGCTCCTAAGAAATAATAAGTATTGTACCGACACCTGCACCAATACCAAAGGCAGTTACTAGGGCTTCTAATGATTTAGTAGTAAACATTAACATATGCCCGCTAAATAAATCTTGAATTGCATTTGTAATTAAAACACCAGGTACGATTGGCATCACAGCTGATATAATAATTGTTGAAATAGAGCCACCTTGTATGATGGCATTTCCAAACACTGCCACTGCTCCAATAACGAGAGCCCCCATAAATTCTGGAATGAATTTAGTGTGTAAATTTCTATTCAAAAGTTCTACAACTAGATACCCTAAAGCACCTGCAACGAGTGCAGTGAATACATCCACTAAATAACCACCTTGTAAATATAGAAAACTGATTGAGATAATCGCAGCGGCAATAAATTTAAAAAACAAATCATGATTAATGCTCTGTTCATGATATATTTTTTGTAATTCTTGATATGCATCTTCAACTGATAGCGTCCCCTCGGAAAGTTGTCTAGAAACGCGATTGGTTCTTGATATACGATGTAGATTGGTGTCTCTAGTTCGTATTCTATAAATTCTTGGATAAGATTCATTATGTAACATAAAATTAATGACTGTATTTGTAACAAAACTATTACTTTCTATATAACCTAACGTGAAAGCAATACGCGTCATTGTATCTTCTACACGCGAACCTTCTGCCCCAGACTCAAGTAAGATTCTGCCAGCGAGAATTATGACATCTTTTGCTATTTTTTCTTCATAATTTTCTGAGTATTGAACATTTATTGTCATCTAATCACCAATTATATTTTATTTAACAAAACTATTCGTAACTGTATTTTCATGGGATATATAAGTAAGTTAATATTTTTTATTGTAACACTTTATTCAAATGATATGTTGGGTAAAAAGACACATATTGTGTTTTAAAAAAATGAGTTTTATACAACTTTAGTAATGCAAATATGTTTCAAATATTTCAAATAGGTTAAAATAGTATTAGTTGACTGTTACAAAATATTGAGTAGCGACAATATTTAACAGTTGACCCTTAAATTAAGTAGTGATTAAAGTTCTCCCAAACACACTACATTCAGACAGGCACACTTGTTTTATTTCAAGTGTGCCTTTTTTTAGTCGCTCTACTTTCTACGAAGTAGAAAGTTAGAGCG
>NZ_JAESLH010000008.1:0-3320 GCF_017892545.1 Staphylococcus sp. GDY8P67P | reverse complement strand
ATGCGAGGAGCATGCGAACCGCCAAATCAAACGAAGTAGAAAGCAAGAGCGACTAATACATGTAACTTATGACAATAGCTATCTTTTGAGATTTAGTAGTCAAATTCAAACATAGGTATTGAATGATTTATTGTAATTGTACCTTAAAGGGCAAAATATAATGGCAGTGCGCCTAAAATATGTACGTTTGAGACGTAATTGTAGTTATATATGAATGCAAAAAAATGATATATAAAAGCCCCTCCATTATTAAATGAAGGGGTTAATCATAGTTTATAAAAAATAAAGTTATACTCTAAAACAAGAAAGGTTGTAATTTGTATTAAAAATAACATTAGTTAAAATATAGTGATAAATTACATTTCAAAAAGCGTTGGTAAACTATCTTTGGTGATAATGTTACCCACATAGAAACTGCCGAAATCACCGTAACGTGCCGTCGTTTCGTCAAATCTCATTTCAGAAACAATTTTTTTAAATTGAAGTGGGTCATCTGCAAATAGCGTGACACCCCATTCGAAATCATCAAAGCCCATAGAGCCTGTGATAAATTGTTTGATTTTACCAGCATATTGACGACCGATTTTACCGTGATTGTACATTAGTTCTTGTCTTTCTTCTAATGGCAACATATACCAGTTATAAGTTTCATTACGACGTTTGTCCATAGGATAGAAACAAATATATTCGGATTGAGGTAATTCTGGATATAATCTTGGTTTGATATGTGGATTTTCGTATGGATCTTCGTCAGATTTTCCTGCTAAATAATTGCCGAGTTCAATAATCGAAACATATGAGTATGTCGGAATTAAAAAGTCAGTGATTTTCAATTTGTTAAATTCATTTTCAAAAGCATTTAAATCTTTTAATTCAGGACGTAATGCCCATAAAAGAATATCTGCTTTTTGACCAGTAATATTATAAAATGCGTGATCGCCGACATGGTTCGTACGTGCTTCTTTGTGTTTATCTAAAAATGATTGCAACTCTTCAACTAACGTTTGACGTTCATTTTCTGGGACTAGACGTAAACTAGCCCAATCTATAGCATATAATAAATGTAAACTATACCAACCATCTAAAGTTTCTGGCGCTTGTGGCATATTGAATCGCTCCTTTATAAATAATTCTATATCTACACTGAAAATTCTATCATAAAGGTAACTGTAAAACATAAGTAAATGATTACAAATTGGTGACATGGAATTCTATAAAAAAATGACGTATAATAGTAATGGAAAAAATAATAGTATTAAAAATTTGAGGAGGCCCATATGTCTTTATTAGATGTATTACAAGAGAAATTGTCAGGAAAAAATGTGAAAATTGTTTTACCTGAAGGAGAAGATGAACGCGTATTAACTGCGGCAACACAATTACAAAGTACAGATTATGTAACACCAGTTTTATTAGGTAATGAAGCAAATGTTAATGCGTTAGCTAAAGACAAAGGTTTAGATATTTCAAACTTAGAAATTATCGATCCTGAAACGAGTGATTTGAAACAAGAGTTAGTGACAGCTTTTGTTGAACGTCGTAAAGGGAAAGCAACTGAAGCCCAAGCTCAAGAAATGTTAAAAGACGTAAATTACTTTGGTACGATGCTAGTATATACTGGTAAAGCTGAAGGTTTAGTAAGTGGTGCTGCGCACTCTACAGGTGATACCGTTCGTCCAGCCCTACAAATTATAAAAACAAAACCAGGTGTAACTAAAACATCAGGTATATTCTTTATGATCAAAGGTGAAGAACAATATATCTTTGGTGATTGTGCGATTAATCCTACATTAGAAGCACAAGATTTAGCGGAAATTGCGGTAGAAAGTGCAAAATCTGCTCAAAGTTTTGGCATGTCTCCACGTGTAGCAATGTTAAGTTTTTCAACAAAAGGTTCTGCAAAATCGGATGATGTTGAAAAAGTTTCCAATGCGGTAGCATTAGCACAAGAAAAGGTTGAAACTGATCAACTTAAAGATGTGGTTATTGATGGAGAATTCCAATTTGATGCAGCAATTGTACCTGAAGTTGCTAAGAAAAAGGCACCGGATGCACAAATTCAAGGCGATGCAAATGTATTTATTTTCCCAAGTTTAGAAGCTGGTAATATTGGATATAAAATCGCACAACGCCTTGGTGGTTATGATGCGGTAGGCCCGGTATTACAAGGTCTTAATTCACCAGTAAATGATTTATCTCGTGGTTGTTCAATAGAAGACGTGTATAATTTATCAATCATCACTGCTGCACAAACATTACAATAATGGATTTAGCAAGTAAGTACTTTAATAGTGCCACTTGGCGTTATGTAGATCATTCTTCTGGTTTAGCACCGATGCAGTCATTTGCATTTGACGATACTTTGTCAGAAAGTGTAGGCAAAAATTTATCAAGCAGTGTGGTACGTACTTGGATACATCAACATACAATTATTTTAGGTATCCATGATTCAAGATTACCGCACTTGCAAGATGGTATTCGCTATTTAACTGAAGAACGAGGGTATAATGCGATTGTGAGAAACTCGGGTGGTCTAGGTGTTGTATTAGACCAAGGTGTACTCAACATTTCACTTATTTTTAAAGGCAAGCATGATATTACAATTGATGAAGCATTTTCAGTCATGTACTTATTAGTGTCGAAAATGTTTGAAGACGATGATGTTGAAATTGAGACCTATGAGATTGAACAATCATATTGTCCAGGTAAATTTGATTTAAGTATAAATGGAAAGAAATTTGCCGGTATTTCGCAAAGACGTGTTCGAGGTGGCATAGCTGTCCAAGTATATCTATGCGTAGAAGGCGATGGCAGTGAACGCGCTGCATTGATGAAAGCATTTTATGAACGCGCATTACAAGGCGAGCGTACTAAATTTGAATACCCTGATATTGACCCTCAATGCATGGCATCTTTATCGCAATTATTAGGCAGAACATTAACAGTTCAAGATGTGATGTTCCAGTTACTATATGCGTTAAAAGATTTAGGCGCCAATTTGACGATGGAAGACATTACGGATGATGAGTGGCAACGATATGAAGGTTATTTTGACAAGATGATTGAACGCAATGCTAAAGTTAATCAAAAAATGGACGAATGAGACAAAGACTAGAAACGATACAATATAATGTATTCGTTTTTAGTCTTTTTATTTATAATTGCATAATGGAAAGATGACTATAATTTGTTGAATTATAGTAATTAAATAAGTAATATAGTGAAAGTATACGTTAAAAATCAAAAATAAATTAATAAAATAAAGTGAAGTTTTTGAATAATAGGTCATCGCGTTTTATAATAAAGTCAAGTCCAGACTC
>NZ_JAESLH010000007.1:0-1272 GCF_017892545.1 Staphylococcus sp. GDY8P67P | reverse complement strand
AGCTTTTTGCTTTAGCAAAAAAGGGGGGATTGGGGGTTTACCCCCAACAAGTGTATTTGCAGAACGAAATGAGCGTAAGCGAATGAAGTGGCTAGCAAATACGATGCTTGCCAAACCATATTATTACTTGTGATAGGAGAAATACTTTTGACGAACAAAGAAATAATGATAGCCACTTCAGTGGCGATTGGTGCCGGTTTTAAGTTGGATTAATTCCAACTTAACAACCAATCCAAATCATTACTTTCGATATCGTGAAGTCAAAAGGAAAATCTATTACAAGTAATAATATGGTGGGTTTTGACTTTAGGTTTTCAACACTGGGGTACTACGACCCCCCAGTGTTGTTCATTGTTCACGGTCACTTTTTGTGTATAAACGATTGAATTATGATGTTATTTTGTGTATTATTGACTGTAATAGTTGAAAGGTGGTTACAATTATGAGTAAAAGATTGCAAGTGACTTTGAAAGATGAGATGTCGGAAAAGTTAGATGAATTGGCGAAATATTTAGGAGTTTCAAAAAGTGCGGTAATTGCGTTGGCTTTGCAAGATTTTGATAAAAAACATAAAAATAGATAAAAAAATACTGCCATGTGGCTATGGCAGCATAAACTTGTATTCGGAGGTAATTATATCATGGTAAATAAAGCATCACAAGGTAATGTAAGAACTAGAAATTGGACGTTTGTAATTTACCCAGAAAGTGTTTCTGAAGGTTGGAGAGATATATTAGATGATGAACATATACAATGGGTTGAATCTCCATTACATGATAAGGATACTAATCCAAATGGAGAGATAAAAAAGGCTCATAAGCATATATTGGTTATGTATGATGGTGTTAAAAGTTATAATCAGATATTAGAATTGACCGAAAGAATAAACGCGACTGTTCCACAAAAGTGTGGTTCTGCTAAAGGTCTTGTTAGATATATGTTGCATATGGATAATCCTGAGAAATATCAGTATGATCGTGAAGATATGATTGCTCATGGTGGAGCAGACATTCTAGAGATGTTAAAACCGACGTCTGCAAGTAGATATGAGATGTTTAAAGAAATGACTTCTTTTATAGTTGAAAATGACATAAGAGAATACGAAGAACTATGGATTTATGCTATGGAGCATAGATTTGATGATTGGTTCCCTTTGTTAGCTGATAATGGTACTTTTGCTATAAATACGTTTATAAAATCTAGAAGACATAGAATAAAAGATAACAAATGAATTAGCTAGCCGTTATGGCTAGCTTTTTGCTTTAGCAAAAA
>NZ_JAESLH010000006.1:0-195916 GCF_017892545.1 Staphylococcus sp. GDY8P67P | reverse complement strand
GTAGTACATATGGCTGATCTTCTCAGAGCCCTTATCAGGGCTGGTCAGTAACAAAGGCTTATAGCCGAAGAACAAACCACCCGTTATACGGGTGGTTTTGATTTTAATTATAATTGGCTCATTGAGTTACTACTTTTCTCATATTAAATACCATTAATACCAAGAAATAAAGGTTCTAATAGGACGTCTACTTTAAGATTTACTCTAAAACAATTCATTGTTTTATAAGACGGTGTTTGATTTTGTGAGAGCTACAACTTTCAGATACAATCATTAAACAGTTTTTCAGTTACAAGACCAAAGCATTCAGATTGTCTGTATGCATGTAGAATAATTTTTAACATCATTTTGGTTGATATAAGACCTTGTTTTTGAGTATTTTAATGTGAAATGACATATGAATACGTTGTATTTTGGCGAGTCGCTTGAGGGAACAGGACAAGCTGAAGCTGCGCCTAAGAAAGCGAGCCAACAATATGAAGTATAGAAACAAATTAAGAAGCACTCCGATGAATTGAATCATCAGAGTGCTATTTTTTTTAAGATCTATGTCTCAGAATCTTTCCTATGTTAAAAATCAAAATTCAGCATTAGAATAGATTGATAAATGTAGTAACGATTGGGACGCCAAGTAAATCAATTAAAAATGCACCTACAATCGGTACGACCAGATATGATTTTGGTGAAGCACCGAATTTTTTGGTAATAACATCTAAGTTTGCCATAGCGTTTGGAGTTGCACCTAGACCATGACCAATAAACCCACCAATCATTACAGCTGCATCGTAATCTTTTCCTAAACCGCGGAATACGATAAAAATTGAGAATAACACGATAAATACTACTTGTATTAAAACAATAATAATTAAAGGTAAAGCTAATTGATATATTTCTGTAAGTTGTATACTCATCAAAGCGATTGATAAGAAAAGGCTTAGTGATATGTCACTAATTTTATCAACGAATTTCATATCAATAAGATTTAAATTATTATATTCAGAAATATTACGAATGATAACTGCTACAAACATTGCACCAACATATATAGGAATATTGATACCAGTTAATTCAGAGAATGTATTTCCTAAATATGAACCAATTGCCATACAAATAGTTACAATCGTAAATTGTAAGAAAAAGATGGTAGTAGGGTTCATGCGATTATGTAAGTATTCATTAGATTTCACGTTACCATAGTCTGTTGTTGTTTCTTCTGCATGTTCTGATTTTAAATTATACTTAGTTATTAAAAATTTTACTACAGGGCCACCGACTAAACCACCAGCTACAAGGCCTAGTGTTGCTGCTGCTAAAGCTGCGGTCAATGCAGAATCAAACCCCATGTCTCGAATAGTTTGCCCATAAGCAGCTGCATTACCATGGCCACCTTCCATAGACATAGAACCAGCTGTTAAGCCTAATAATGGTGGAATGTTTAATACTTTTGCTAATGAAACACTAATTAGGTTTTGGAAGACTGCAAGAAAACCGCAGAATATAAAGTATAAAATGAGTACTTTTCCGCCTAAACGTAGTAACTTTAAAGAAGCGCCTAATCCAATTGTTGTAAAGAACGCAAGCATAAAGAAGTTTTGTATGAATTCAGAATCTAGTTTGATTGTTATAATGTTCGTAGATTGTAAAATTGCAACTAAAATCGAGAAGATTAAGCCTCCGATAACAGGTGCTGGGATACAAAGCTTTCTTAATATTGAAACATGATTAACAATAAATATACCTAACAGGTATAACAAACTTGCGATTGCTAAAGTAGTAATTGCATCTAGCTCTAGCATTTTCAATCCCCCTTATATTTCAAATGAAACTCTCCTGTGTGTCTTGTTATATGGATGGAGTCGTGTGCAAAATGACAATAAAGAAAGTGCTTACAAAACTCCATGCTATCTATTATACATATTTAAATCGCATAAATCTAGTTTGGAATTAAATACTAAATAGAATAAATAGTGATTGTTTTATTTGTAATCTTCAGACAATAATACTATTGTCTGATACGCAAAAATTAAAGGGGAATTAATCAGGGATATTTATAGCACAGTACCTTGCAATGTACAGTAGTGTGTGTTATATTCTGTTTGACAGCTACTGTGTAATGTATAGTACTGGTTTCCCATAGGAGGTAACATATGAATAGTCAATTTAAAAAAGGCGCACTTGAACTTATTGTGTTGCTAATAATCAAAAGAGATGACCAGTATGGTTACTCGCTCGTTCAAAATATTTCGAGGCATATGAGTATTGCAGAAGGAACAGTATATCCATTGTTACGAAGATTAGTGAAAAATGGAGAACTCACGACATACTACCAACCTTCTTCAGAAGGACCAGCAAGGAAGTATTATAAAGTGACTGACCAAGGTAATGACAGGTTAGCTGATTTATTACATGAATGGCGATCATTTTCAAGTATTGTAGAAATATTTATAAAGGAGAGTGAATGGAATGACTAAAAACGAATTTTTAAAACAATTGCATAAACATTTAAAACATGATTCTGATGCAGAACGACAAGATATTTTAAATGAATATGAAACACATTTTTATAGTGGACTGAAAGAAGGTAAATCAGAAGCACAAATTTCAGAGGAGTTAGGAGATCCTAGAACTTTAGCTAAAGAAATGAATGCGACAGCTGCTGTAGAAAAAGCTGCTGACAGTAAAAAATTTGGTGACGTAGGAAATGCCATTTTTGCAGTGATGGGTTTAAGTATATTAAATTTCTTTGTAATTTTAGTACCGTTTGTTTTCGTGTTGAGTATCGTTGTTTCATTGATTGTCACTACAATTTCATTCGTTTTAAGTCCAATATTGTTATTAGTGAAAGGGTTTTTAAGTGGGTTTGAAAATATATTACTTTTTGATGTTTATGCGATAGGTGCATTGTTCGGTATGGGATTAATGTTATTTGTGATTACGTATTTAATTACTAAAGCATTTTATTTAATTTGTGTGAAGTATCTCAAATGGAACATAAACGTGGTGAAAAGGAGTGGAGTTTCATGAAGAAAACACTAATTATCCTCTTCATAATTGGATTAATTATAACGATTGTTTGTGGCATTGGTGTGGTAAATCAGTTTCAAGTAGAAAGTGAAAAATCGAAAGAAGTCACTGAGAACTATCATAAAGTATATGACAATAATGCTGAGGTGAAAAAACTCAATGTAGATTTGAGCAACAGTAATATAAAATTAAAAAGAGGAGATCAACTTAAAGTTGAATCACGAGGCACCAACGATAAAATAAACATGGATACTACGGTGAAAAACGGAACGTTATATGTGAAAGATAAACCATTAGACAGCAATGTTGATATCACATTTATGGATTTTAAGCATAATGATGTCACGATTACTTTACCAAAATCATTAAGTCATTTAAATGTTAATACTGAATCCGGTTCGATTATGGTTGATCAAATAAAAGCGGATTATGCTAAATTATATGCGGATGTAGGGAAATTGAATATTAGTCATGCAAAATTTGACCGTTTAATTGCTGAGGTTGATGTTGCGGATATGCATGTGACAAAAACTCAATTTAATTCGGGTGAGTTCAAAGGTGATACTGGCTCAATTGATATCAAAGATATGCCAATTGATAAACCGGTTAAAGTGAAAACGGATGTGGGCGATATAACAATGGATTACACGGACAAACAGCCTAACAATACACGGATAGAATTTGATAGTGACGTAGGAGAGCTGGATATTAACAATCACTTGTTTAAAAACAAACAAGTAGGAAATGGATCAAATCTCATTCATATTAAAACAGATACAGGTGATGCTGAAATCAACTAAATCTGTAAGATTAATTATTAAGTAACAGTGTGTGAGCATAAGTCAATTGGATTTTGGCTCATGCTCACATTTTATTTTTAGCATGAGACGTGGTGAGATTTTAAATTTCTGTGTTTACTCATTTTTTGATATACTATATGCCATATAAAATTACTAGGTTTATCAGGAGGAGTGTTATGCAGGAATTTAATAGAAGTGATAAGCAATATGGTTTTTTAGCACTTCTGCCATTAGTCATATTTTTAGGGTTATACATTGGTGTAGGTATTACTTTTACCATAATGGGTAAGGAAGATGCTTTTGATCAATTACCAAGACATGTTGCTATTTTTATTGGCATCATTATTGCTTGGACATGCTATGATAGAAAAACAAAGTTCACTAAAAAAGTTGAAATATTTACAGAGCATGCAGGTAACTCCGGTATTGTTAATCTAGGTCTAATTCTCTTATTAGCAGGCGCTTTTTCTACGGTGACATCGGAAATGGGCGGTAAAACAGCAATGGTGAATATGGGACTTACTGTAATCCCACCAAGTCTGCTTATACCTGGGATATTTATTATGAGCGGTTTTGCTGCACTAACCTTAGGTACTTCTACGGGGGCACAAGCTGCATTTATTCCTGTAGGTGTTGCTGTAGCACAAGCTGCGGATTTAAATGTTGCAGCAGCTGGTGCCGCTGTGATTGCTGGTGCATATTTTGGTGATAATTTATCCATTATTTCAGATACGACAATTGCAGCAACAAATGGTGTCGGTGCTAAAATGAAAGATAAATTTAAGATGAATGTGTTGATTGCACTACCTGCTGCACTTATTACTGCAATGATATATGCAGTTGTGGGTGGAACGGGTAAAGTAGAAGGTGACTTAAGTTTTAACTTTATCAATATACTGCCGTATCTATTTGTACTTGTAGCAGCAATCGCAGGTCTAGATGTGATTTTAGTGCTAATCATTGGCATTATAATGGCAGGTATCATTGGTCTGGCTCAAGGTAATTTGGGAATATTTCAGTTTACGAAAGCTATAGGTGAAGGTATGGAAAGTATGTTCCTTATTTTTCTTGTGGCGTTTTTAGTATCAGGACTGGTGGCGTTAATCCGATATTATGGTGGTATTGATTGGATCATTAAGACAATGAAAGAGAAAGCAAAAGGCCGTAAAAGTGCGGAATATGTGATTAGTTTAATGTCTGGTGTGCTTTCTGCTGCTTTATCACATAACACGTTAGCTATTTTAATTTCTGCGCCTATCGCTAAAGAAATTGGAGATGAATATAAGGTACCGCCTAAACGAATGGCAAGCTTATTAGATATATTTGCTTGTTGTGCCTTAATGGTGTTGCCACATGATAGTGGTATGTTAATGGTTGAACAGTATGGTGATGTTTCTTATATAGAAGTTTTAAAATACACATTTTATCCTGTGATATTTGTTGTTTGTACTGTTATTACGATACAATTCGGTTTACTTGATAAAGATAAAAAACTTTCTAAATAATTTTTAGTTTGTTTGTGGTAATGCGTAGAAAAGTAAAACATATATCATAGACGAGCATTTAAAATGAGCGATTATAATTCAAATAGTTTAATAATATTTTAGGAAACAGAGCATATATTAAATATAAAGCTCTGTTTCCTTTTTTAACGCCATGTATCCTGTGGCGGTACCGTAGAACGTTTTGATATTCTGGAAACGTACGGATTGCCTTTAACGATAAAACGAAGTGGTTTTTGTGTCCATTCACCTTTATTGGGGATACCAATTCTCGGTGTTTCCTCGATATGTTTAGGGTATTTACGGTTTTTAGTATCTATTTTTAGATGGCCTTCATTTAATCGTGAACCATCCAGATGTCTTGGTATATTAAATGCTTTAGTCCATTTTCCAGGGCCATTTGTTAATTCAAAGCCGTCTTTGTTTCTATTTAAGCGCATTGCTTCAATATTCTCTTCTGGTTCAACAGCACGTATCAGTACACCTTCAGGTACACCTTCTAATTGCGTTACAAAGTTGATAAGTAGATGGGTATGCATCACATGCGCATAAATTGTGCCACCCAGTTTATATAAAGATTCTACTTTGGGTGTGCGTTTGCCATTAAATCCGTGAGCAGCTTGATCTTTTTTTCCAACATATGCTTCAGTTTCAACAATGTATCCTGTAAACGTATGTAATTCATCTTCGAAAATGACACGTACGCCTAATAAATCTTTGGCGATAGTGACTGTATCTCGCTGTAAAAAATCCATTTACTAATCCTCCATATAATAGTTTTAGAAATTAAATGTTTTTCAAACTTTTTTATTAAATTGTAAAATTGTGTTACAACCATGTGTAAATTTTGGTAGAATAACTTTATAAGTTTACTAAAAATTAAAAAGTGTAGTTAAAGTATCAATGACTATATTAAAGTTAAATAAACATTATATCAAATGAACTTGAAACGGGGGGAGCAATTTGGAAAGAAAAATTGGGTTTGGAGAAGCATTAAAACTATTTTGGAAAAATTATTTTAACTTCAAGGGCCGTGCACGCAGAAGTGAATATTGGTATATGGTTTTATGGCATTTAATTTTTCTAGTACCAGCGTTCGTTGTATATTTTATTGCTTTGGTTGCATTAATAAGCGCTGCTGCTTCTCAATCTGAAACAGTCATTATGATAAGCGTAGTTTTTCTTATCATCAGTTTAATATATTTCGTTGTGTACGGTTTGGCTACGCTGATACCTAATTGGGCAATATTTATTAGAAGGTTTCATGATACAGGTAGAACAATGTTATTACCGCTTATTTATTTAGGCATTACAGTATTTTCTTACATCATATTTTTAATCATAGCTGTATTAGATTCAGATTTGAATCATATTGCAAGTATAATTTTCATCGTATTGATGTACGCATTCTATATAGGTTTTGGTATTTATGCGTTAGTCGTTAGTTGTTTGGATAGTGAACGCAAAACAAATAAATATGGTCCGAGCCATAAATATGCAAATCAATATACTAAGATTGATGACATGTATAGAGAACAATAATTAAAATAAACCCAAGTATACGAGTTAGGCTGTTAATATGCTTCGTGATACTTGGGTTTTTATAAAGTTTATTCATTTAAATAAGATAAATTTAGATAATGTATTCCTAATACATTATCTAAAATATTGTAGCGTTGAAAAGCATCATCTACATTTGTACCTATCATTGCTGTGACTCATGCTGTAACATTGGAAAGAACCAAAATGAGAACTTCTATATATAAGACAATTTGAAATGTATATTTAAGGTGTGAAATGTTATTATCAATATATACTTAACAGACTTTAAGGGAGGGAATCTTGTCATGTCCTTAAAAATAGCAAATGTTACAAAAAAATATAAGGATTTTACAGCAGTTAATGATATTTCGATAAATTTAGAACAAGGAAACATGCTAGGTTTTTTAGGACGTAATGGTGCAGGAAAGACAACAACATTTAGAATGATACTTGGGTTGACGCCGATTACTGAAGGACAAATTTTGTATAAAGATAAAGCAATCGACCAATCAATATATGATAAAATTGGATATTTGCCTGAAGAACGAGGATTACATCCAAAAATGAAAGTGGTCGATGAGTTAAGATACTTAGCTACATTAAAAGGGATGAAATCCAAGGAAATAACTAAAGCCATTGATTATTGGTTAAATCGTTTTGATATTGAAGAAAATAGGGACAAGAAAATTGAATCATTATCTAAAGGGAACCAACAAAAAATACAACTATTAGCAAGTATGTTACATAATCCAGAGTTATTAATCTTGGATGAACCTTTTAGTGGTTTAGACCCAGTTAATGTTGAATTATTAAAATCAGCCGTAAAAGATTTAAATGATGCAGGAACGACGATTATTTATAGTTCTCATAGGATGGAGCATGTAGAAGAGCTTTGTGATGATGTTTGTATTTTGAATAAAGGTGAACTTGTTGTTTCAGGGCCGATTGGTGAAGTGAAAGCAAATCACGGCAATAAAAGCGTAATCATTGAAACCAATCAAGCGATGCCAGAAATAGATGATATCAATGGGGTTATCCAAGTGGAACGCAATAAGAGGGAAATACGAGCATTAATAGAAGACGAATCTATTGCAGAGGAAATATATCATATCGTTGTGCAGTATGGTTTTGTAAAAAGATTTCAAGTGATAGAACCAACATTAAATGAGATTTTTATAGATAAAGTAGGTGAGGTAAATGGATAAATTTTGGGCTACTTTTTCACTTACGTATAAAAGTAAAGTTAAAACAAAATCATTTATGATTTTCACAGCAATTGTCGTTGTATTAATGTTGGCGGCAGCTAATATTAATAAAATCGTTGATCTATTTGATAATGGGCCTGATAAGATTGGTATCGTAGTCAATCAAGACTCAATATATAAAGGGGTTAAAGCACAAAGTGACCATCTTGATAGTGATGCGAAATTTAAAAAAATGACAGAATCACAAGCACATCAACAAGTGAAAAATGAAAAGTTAGATAAAGCGTATGTCATTCAATTACATGATAATCATAAATTGACTGGTGAAATATTAAGTAAGGATACCGTTTCGAAAACAGATGAACAAAAATTACAAACTACTTTATCAACTATCCAAACCAAACTTGTGGCATCTAGTTTGAACCTATCTGAAGATGAGCTAAAGCAATTGCAATCTCAAAGTGAAGTAAGCTCACAAGTGCTTTCAGATAGTGCGAATGGCACACATTTAAGTGAATCACAAAAAACATTTAATACGATTATCGTATATGCAGGTATTATGCTCATGTTTTTCATTATCATAAATTATGCCAATCAAGTAGCGATGGAAATTGCAACTGAGAAGACGTCACGTGTCATTGAAATGATTATTACAAGCATATCACCAGTAACACACATACTTGCTAAATTGTGTGGCGTCATTGCTGTGGCATTAACACAAATTAGTATTTTCATTGTAGTAGGTATTATAAGTGTACTGTTATTTGATATTGGAGATATGCTTAAAGGATTTGATGTACAGCCGAATGATCTAACAGTACAATTAATCATCGTTGGTATACTATCGCTGATTTTAGGTATACTTTCCTATATTATATTGGCAGCTATTTTGGGATCGATTACTTCACGTATCGAAGACATTAATCAATCACTTATGCCAATGACGTTGATTAGTATCATTGCATTATATACGGCAATGTTTGGTGTTATAAACCCTGACACGACTATCATAAGGATTACAAGTTTTATTCCTTTATTATCTCCCTTTATCATGTTTTTACGTGCATCAACACCTGATGTAGCTACTTGGGAAATTGTAATAAGTATGAGTCTATCAATAGTAACCATATTTATCTTGCTTTACATTGCAGTAAGAAGTTATAAAGATACCATCTTAAGTTTTGATAAAGGTCTGTTTAAATCTATGAAACGTGTTTTCGGAAAAAATTAACATATGTTAACGATTATAGAAATGAGTTATAGATGAACAAATAACTTTTAAAAACCGTATCATAATATATAAGTAGGGGAATGAAACTCAAACAACATAATGGTTTCACTCCTACTTTTTTTATGAAAGTATGAATTGTAAAACAGGGTCCTCGAGTTTGTTGAATATGCCAAATAAAACATATTTATAAAAAATAGAAAAAATATCACAATTTTAAATAATATTTGATAGAATGAATAATTAGTATAGATAATGAATTAGTTAAGTTGTTACACTATAGATAAGTAAGATATTTACTAAGGGAAGTAGTAAGCTATTTTGGAATTTTAAATTTTAGTGGATGAAGTATTTTGCTCAATAATTTGGGGAAATATTGAGTGCGTATTGACCTTAGCTCATTTTTAAATGTTGTCTCATTCACTTTAAAAGCAATGAATTTTAGAACTACCAGGACTCCTATGTCTTGTTTTATAAAACAAAGATGGTGTTCATGACTGTGGTTCGATACATTCAATTTGTTTGAAGTTTTATTCAAGATAGAACTGAAAGTCTAAGTGAATCATAATATGTTTGGTTTGAAAGGGAGTAATTGATGATGTTTGCAAAAGTAGAAAGACAAAGTAATGGTATTGATTTAATTAAGATAGACAATGAAGCAACTAAGATTGTTTTCACAAACTATGGCGCTCGTATCGTGTCATGGAAATATGATGATAACAATATTGTATTAGGTAATGTGGTAGAAGCGGATGAATTCTATCAACAAAATCCTTTTTATTTTGGTGCTACTGTAGGCCGTTATGGTGGACGGATTGCAAATGCAGAATTTCATTTGGATGGTACAACGTATCGATTAGATACGAATGATGGTAAAAATAATATTCACGGTGGTTATAACGGTATTGATAAATGTTATTTTGATTATGAGATATTTGAACAAGTAGGACAAGTGAAAATTGTGTTTTCCACTACAATTCAGCAATCAGATGATTATTTTCCAGGAAATATCGATTTAGAGGTGATACATACTTATGACGTTGATCACAAATGGACAATTGAGTATAAAGCCGTTACTACCGAAAAAACAATTTTTAATCCTATGAATCATGTTTACTTTAATTTGAACAGAGATAATAATGTTATCGATAACCATAGTATTTCAAGTTCAACATTAAAAATGCATTTATTAGATAACGATCATTTTGTGACAAAACAAAAGCCACTAAATTTAGAACATGTTTTTGCACGCAATCACATTCAATTTAAAGATATTTTTAATAGTGAGCATCATGACATTCAATCACAAATGAAACGTTATGGTGGTCTAGATCATCCGTTTCAGATTGGAGAGCAAGGTATGACAGTTGAAAATAAACATTTTCAACTGACTGTTGAAACTGATATGCCCAATGTCGTGATATTTACATTTAATGATACTACGGAATGGGAAAGTGATTTCAATATTTATAAAGCACATTCAGGATTTACGTTAGAAACACAATGCATACCTAATGATATTAATTTGTATGGAGAAGATGCGCCATCAATTTTAGAAGCGAATCAGCCATTTTATTCTAAGACATCATATAAAATTGCTGAAAAAACTTGCGAAGAAGTAGAATGATATCATTGCGCGTGTATCAAGTGTTTTGAATTAATATAAAGTAAGCAAACACCACTTATGGATAAGTAAGTAGCAATTTATAATAATGTATTACAGAAAATAGATTAAGTAGACAAACTCAGGTAAGTGCAGTTATATTAATACCATTTTTGGTCAGTTACTTAACCTGAGTTATATCAATATATCATTTTTAAAGATTCTTGTTGTATAAGAATCTTTTTTTTGAGCCATTAGTTTAGGATATTTACCCATATTTGTAATGTTTATTTTTGAGCGCGTTTTAGATATTTTTCTAATTTACGTCGTCTTTCTTCAGTTAAATATGGATTTTTCAAAGCATATGCCAAGCGCACGACATTTTTATTGTCATTGTAATAAATATCATTAAGTTCGAATACAGATAAAAGAGAATCATGTTCCCCGAATTTTATGAGCTGAAGATGAGACGAATCGTAAACAAAGCCTTCCTTAACTACTCTAAAGTAACAACCAGTTTTACATGAACTGGACATGCGTTTAATAAGATTAGGAATTTTATACTTTTCTTGTATTTTCCAACAAGGCTCTCTTATCTCTGAAACTTCGATAATCGCTTCACCTAATTGAAATTGATCTCCAAAATGCAAATCTTTTTCATCTAAGTCTTTGACCGTTAAGTTCTCGCCAAACATTGCATATTCTGGTAAATCTGTGACATCATCTTTCCATAGATCGTAATTTTTTTCGCTATATAAACATACAGCCTTATTGGGCCCGCCATGTCCTTTGTATTCTTGTTCATCTTCAGAAAAACCGGTTTTTGAAAGCCACATCTTACCGGTGAAAAGTGTTTTGTTAAGTGCTGAACGCATTGGTCTTTTAGTACTATAAGGTAAATCTTCTATTTTTCCTGTAGCAATCGCTTTTAAATGATAAATCATGACAATCCTCCTAGTTGGTGATGTATTATTATTGTAAACTAGCTATTTAATTATGCAAGAAGATATATTAATTTAAAATTTATACATATTTTTTAACTATGTATTTTTTTCAATCTCATGTACAATAAAGGTGAGAGTAAGTTATGTAAAGGGGACGCATTATGGATACGAAACAGTTAAAAATTAGTACATTTAATGAAGCGTTAAGCCAAATCAGTGACGGTATGGTTGTGGGCATTGGTTCTGGTTCAACAATAGAGTTGCTTGTCCCAAAACTAGCTGAGAAGTTGGACCATGAACAGATTGATATTACAGGTGTATGCACCTCTAATAAAACTGCTTATATCGCAAAAGAATTAGGTATTCGAGTAGTGGATGTCAATGATGTAGAAAAAATTGACGTTGCCATTGATGGTGCAGACGAAGTAGACAACAATTTGAATTTAATTAAAGGTGGCGGCGGGGCATTATTTAGAGAAAAAGTGATTGATGCCATGGCGGAAAAGTTTATTGTTTTAGTAGATGAATCTAAGTGTGTATCATACTTAGGTCAAACTTTTAATTTACCTGTAGAAGTAGATAAATTTAATTGGTTATTAGTTTCTAAAAAAATAGTAGCTTACGATAATTTAAAAGTGATGCGCCGAATGGTGGATGATGTCCCATTTATAACTGATAATGGCAATTACATCCTTGATGTTACATTGAATTCATCTATCGATCCTTATGCTATGCATGAATTTTTAATTCATTTAGTAGGTGTTTTAGAAACTGGATATTTTCTTGATGTTACGGATCAAGTCATTATAGGTAAGCAAAAAGGCGTTGAAATTTTAAATAAATCATAACTCAAAATATAATAAAAGCAGGTTAACTAACGGTATAAATTAAGATAGACATGAAGTTTATTCATTGTATCTGAATATACGATTAGCGTAACCTGCTTTTTGTTAATTAGCGACGATGATCATGTTTGTTTTTAAGTTTAAAAGGTGATCGTTGTCGTTTTTTATTTTGTTGTTGTATGGTTGGCTCAGAAGTACTAGAATCATCATGTTTTGGTGATGATGTCTCCACCTGTGCTTTTTCAGTAGAATTTTCAACGGCGCCATTTACCTGTGTCTCAACATGTTGACGTTCATCTTGCACATCGTTGTTCTCTATAGTTTGTGGCGTGTTTTCATCAATAATATTGTTTCGGCTGTCATCGTGCTGTGTTTGTCGGTGATCCTTCTCAGTGTCCGTGTCATTCACATGTTCAGTCGATGGTTTTGAGTCAGCATCATGTGAATTGACATGATTGTCTGTTGCTCTTTCAGTTTGAGATGTAGCAGTTTCACTGTGCTCACTGTCTCCACTATGTGTATGTACATTTGTTGTTGAATTATCAGATTCGAGTGTATCTTCATTACTATCATCTGCTTGAGCAGTTTCTGAATCTTCACTTACATGATCTAAATAATTATTGCTATCAACTTCATCTAAACTACGTTTAGTAAAGAAATAAAGTATTGCTCGAATAATAATACTTAATAAAATGTAAACGACTGCTACAGCTGATGTGGATAGTGCAATTACTTTCATTGCAAAAACACTGCCAAGTTCTTCATTGAATAAGAAAACAAGACCAAATGACATTGCTGCATGGAATATCGTTGCGATAAATATCGTGCGACCTTTTGTAGCACGAATTAACTCACCGATAATCATGGAAAATGCAAATGTATATAATAAACCATATAAAGTATATTCAAGACTAAAGGCCATATTTATATTCCAAATGGAATATAATAAACCAACAATAATCGATGCAAAGAATGTGTTCATTTTCGTTTCTATAATATTTTGTAAATAAGAACGGAAACCAAATTCTATTAAGAATGCCATCACTAGTTGTCCAAGTATAATTGCAGTAATTGAAACAGATAAATCTTCTGTTTGTAATAATACAAAACTATCTGCAAAGATATTAAAACTTATCATAGCAATCAGGAAAATGATTAAAGGTAAAATAAATGCTAGTAAAATACGTTCAATCACTTTTAAATCTATTGTTAGTTTTAAACCAGATAACTGCGTCTTACGTTTACTAAAAACGATAATACAAACAAGCGCAGCAATAAATGGCGCTATAGCACTTAAGTCAAAGACAAAAGTCTTAAGTGAAATAGTACTTTGTAAGTCTTTCAGTATAATAGGAGCTGCATAAGCAATAATATAGAAAATAAAAATCATTATTGCCCATTGAAAACCTGATATACGTTGTTTATTCATTATGTAACCTCCAATAGGGTTCAGAAAATCATTTATCACTAATTATACATATTTATTAATCAGAAATAAATTAAATTTAGGTATTTATCATTGAAATGTAATAGTAATGCCAAAACTAACATCTAAATGAAATAATTTATTGTCATTTGATAAAATTAAGTAGATAAATTTTGGGTAAATAAAAGCATAAATTGAATTGAATTCAATGTAAGCGTATACTTTTAAATGAGACATTGTTATAAAAGGAGGAGAATTATGTATAAATTAGCACAGCGTGATTTCTGGACAGGTAGAGTCGATAGCGAATCAGATAAGTCTCAATTTAGACATTTTCAAACTGTGAATTTTAGAAATATCAAAGATGACTATCATGAGACACGCCAAGGTGTGGGATTATTAGGTTACGCAGTTGACAGGGGTGTTGAATTGAACAAAGGGAGATTAGGTGCTAAAGAAGGTCCCGACGCAATTAAGAAAGCATTTGCCAATCTACCTGTGTTGAGTGACTGCAAGATATATGACTATGGTAATGTAGAACATGATCATGATGACTTAGAAGACACCCAAAAAGAATTCGCAAAATATGTTGCGACATCAATACAAAGGCATAAACAGACGTTTTTATTGGGTGGTGGACATGATATCGCATATGCCCAGTATTTAGGTATAAGAGAAGTTTATCCTGATGCTTCTTTAGGTATCATTAATATCGATGCACATTTTGATACAAGAGAAGAGTCACAGTCTACCTCTGGAACGAGCTTTAGGCAAATTTTAGATCAAGATAATCAAGCAGATTATTTGGTATTAGGTATACAACAAGGCGGTAATACACAAGGCCTATTTGATTATGCGGAAGAAAAAGAAATCGGTTTTGTTTATGCTGAGGAATTATTGCATCAAATATCTCCTCCTGTAAAAGATAAGGTAGAACGATTTATACACAATCATGACGTTATTATGTTCACAATATGTATGGATGTTATAGATAGCGCATACGCACCAGGTGTAAGTGCTAACGCAGTATTAGGTTTGTTCCCACATATTGTCCTTGAACTTGCCAAACGCATTATCCCAAATGACAAAGTCTCTACGATTAGCATTGCAGAAACAAACCCTAAATATGATGTCGATAATCGTACTGCAAAGCTATCAGCTAATTTTTTACATCATTTTATTCTTTAATATTCCAATAATAAAGACATAAATCTATAAAAGAAAGTACTCGTTCAGGGTGCTTTCTTTTTTTTAGGTAATTGATGTAAATGGTACGACTGAGTGTAGGTTTAATTTCAATTGCATCTAAATCTCGTGCATTAAAAGATTGGTAATAGACACGTGGTATGACGGCATAGCCTAATCCTCGATGAACGAAATTCGTTGAAGCTTCAAAGCGATCTGCCTCTATAATAATATTTGGGTGAATATTTAAGCGGTTAAAATAGTCATCCAAATGCTTACGTACTTGGGAACCTTTTGTAGGTAAAATGAGCGGTAAAGATTTAATGGATACCTTTTTGCTATTAGAAAAGGTATTTTTAGGTGTTATGAGGACATAAGATTCCTTATATAGAGGAACAGAGTGTATATCCTCGTGAATAATTTGTTCATTAGTTAAACCTAAATGATTTTCAAAATTTAATAGACGCTCTAATATCGTGCTCTGATCATGTACTTCTGAAGCGTGATACGTTTGATCTGGATATTCTTTTTGATGCATAGCAACTACTTGTGATATCCATTGATTTGAAGATTCAAGAATAGAAAATTTGATTTTAGGTGCATGTCCCATTTTTAAATCATACATTTTTTCTAGCGTTTGATGATAACTTTGTACGAGCTGAATTGCGTAGTTATAAAAATGAATACCTTTTTCAGTAATTTTGATATCCTTGGTCGTTCTTAAAAATAAATCATAACCTAAATCAGCTTCTATTTTTTTTATTGTATTAGTTAAAGAGGGTTGGCTTATATGCAAAAAATCTGCTGCCTTTGTAAAACTATTATATTTAACGACAGCAATAAAATATTCTAATTGAACAATTTTCATCTGAATGTCACTCCTATATATTTGCGTATTTATAGTTTGAAACTATTAATAATTAGTTTATTGATATTGGTAGTCTATATAATAACATATTATACTTTTAGATATAGAGGGAGTCGTACTTTCATGTTAGGGGCGTGAAGTACATGTGGAGATTTTTCATTTATAGCTTGATTGGTATTATATTTTTCTTCGTTCCTGTGACTATACAAGGTCAATCAACCATTATGATTGATCATATTGTGCAATGGATTACGCTAATAGTGAAACCAGTTTTACCATATTATGTATTGATTTTAATTATTATTGGTGCAATTCATCCATTTCTCAATCAAAGGTGGAATGAATCGAAAACAAATATTATTTTTAGCTTATTCAAAGTAGTAGGGGTATTCATCGCTTTCATGGTTGTTTTCAATATAGGGCCTGCTTTTGTTTTAAAAGAAAGTATTGGACCATTTTTATATGAAAAGTTAGCCATACCATTAAGTGTTTTAATTCCCATAGGAGCGATTTTTTTATCATTTTTAGTAGGTTTTGGATTGTTAGAGTTTATCGGTGTGATTTGTCGTCCGATAATGCGACCGATATTTAAGACACCAGGAAAGTCAGCGGTCGATGCAGTAGCATCATTTGTTGGTAGTTATTCAATAGGCTTACTAATAACAAACAAAGTCTACAAGAGTGGTAGTTACACACATAAAGAAGCAGTAGTTGTAGCGACAGGGTTCTCTACGGTTTCCGCTACGTTTATGATTATTGTAGCTAACACACTAGGTATTATTCAGCATTGGAATTTATATTTTTGGTTTACACTCGCAGTGACATTTATTGTTACTGCTATTACCGTACAACTCCCACCTATCAGATTTGAAAAGCATACGACATATAAAGACCAACCATATCAAGAAGAGATTCGCAGAAACATGCCATTGTTAAAAGAGTCTTGGTTAGAAGCAAAATTAGCTGTGAAACAGTCTAAGTCATTAATTGACAATGTATTTGAAAATTTGAGAGATGGTGTCGTAATGACTATAGCAATTTTACCTTCTATCATGTCAATTGGTTTTCTAGGATTAGTAATCGCAGAATTCACACCAGTAATCGAATATATATCTTACATCTTTTATCCATTTATCAGCATTTTTCCAGTAGAAAATGTAGGGGTATTAGCACAGGCTTCAACGATTTCAATTGTTGAAATGTTATTACCAGCTGCGATTGCACAATCAGCAGATTTAGCAACAAGATTTACAGTAGCGGTCATGAGTGTTTCAGCGATTATATTTTTCTCAAGCGTTGTTCCGGTTATATTATCTACTGAAATTAAAATATCGATAGGAAAACTTGTGATTATTTGGTTTGAAAGAGTAGTACTCACACTATTGATTACAATTCCATTTGCATTATGGATATTTTAAATATCAAAACAAAGGTTGAATTTAAAATCGATGAAGGAGAGATTGTTCATGAGAAATATTAAAGCAAAAAAAGGTTTAGAGATTGAATGTAAAGGTTGGGAACAAGAAGCAGTATTACGAATGCTATATAATAATTTAGATCCTGAAGTTGCAGAAAGACCCGAAGATTTGGTTGTCTATGGTGGCATAGGTAAAGCAGCTCGAAACTGGGAAGCATTCGAAGCAATTGAATCCACACTGCGTTCATTAGAAGCTGATGAAACGATGTTAGTTCAATCAGGCAAACCAGTTGCTGTATTTAAAACACATGAAGAGGCACCACGTGTATTACTTTCAAATTCTGTATTAGTACCTGAATGGGCAAACTGGGATCATTTTAATGAATTAGATCAAAAAGGTTTAATGATGTATGGACAAATGACTGCGGGTAGTTGGATTTACATAGGTTCACAAGGTATCGTTCAAGGTACATATGAGACATTCGGTGAACTAGCTAATCAACATTTTGATGGCAAATTAAATGGTACGATTACATTAACTGCTGGTCTTGGTGGCATGGGTGGTGCACAACCATTGGCAGTTACGATGAATGGTGGTGTTGTCATCGGAGTTGATGTAGATGAAACACGCATTGATAAGCGTATTGATACACGTTACTGTGATGTGAAAACACGAGATTTAGACGAAGCATTAACGTTAGCGGAAGATGCACGCAAACAAGGCAAGCCATTATCTATTGGCTTGGTCGGTAATGCGGTCGATGTACATCAAGCAATTTTAGATAAAGGATTTAAAATTGATATTATTACGGATCAAACGAGTGCCCACGATCCTTTAAATGGATATGTGCCACAAGGGTATTCATTAGAAGAGGCAAGTGCACTTCGTAATAAAGATCCAAAACAATACGTGAAAGAATCGCAATCCTCAATGCATAAGCATGTATCACTAATGTTAGAATTTCAAAAACAGGGTGCGGTCGCTTTTGATTATGGAAATAACATAAGACAGGTCGCATATAATGATGGCTTAAAAAATGCTTTTGATTTCCCTGGGTTTGTACCGGCATATATTAGACCGCTATTTTGCGAAGGAAAGGGACCATTTAGATTTGCAGCATTAAGTGGGGATCCTAAGGATATTGAACGTGCTGATGAAGAAATGAGAAAGTTGTTCCCTGAAAATGAAAAACTTATTCGTTGGTTAGATTTAGCACAGGAGAAAATTGCGTTTCAAGGATTGCCTTCAAGAATTGCGTGGTTAGGTTATGGAGAACGTGCGAAAATGGGTCTAGCGTTAAATAGACTTGTGCGTGAAGGTGAAATTTCTGCACCGATTGTAATTGGTCGCGACCATTTAGATTCAGGTTCAGTAGCCAGTCCTAATCGTGAGACTGAAGGTATGAAAGATGGTTCAGATGCTGTAGGAGATTGGGCTATTTTAAATGCATTAATCAATACTGCTGCAGGTGGATCTTGGATTTCATTCCATCATGGCGGTGGTGTTGGTATGGGTTATTCATTACATGCAGGCATGGTAGTAGTTGCTGATGGTTCAGAAAGAGCAGATAAACGTTTAGGACGTGTATTAACTACGGATCCGGGTATGGGAGTAGTAAGACATGCTGATGCAGGTTATGAATCAGCAATTAATGTAGCAAATGAAAAAGGCATTCACATTCCAATGATTACAAGAAAAGGAGATAAAAAATGAACGACTTAATCATTCAAAATATTAAACAATTAATTTTACCGAAAGCTACCGAACGTCCTTTAAAAGGAAAAGAATTAAATGATTTAAATATTGTTGAAAACGGTACAGTAGTTGTGAAAAATGGCAAGATTGTTTATGCGGGTGAACATTCTGATGCATATGATGCAAAAGAAATAATAGATGCTTCAGGAAAAGTCGTTTCACCTGCCTTGGTAGAAGCACATACGCATCTTGTACATGGAGGCTCACGTGAACATGAGATGTCACTCAAGCGTCAAGGTGTGTCTTATTTAGAAATACTTGAACAAGGTGGCGGTATACTTTCTACTGTAGAAGCCACGCGTCAAGCGACGGAAGACGAACTTTTTGAAAAAGCGGAAAAAAATCTATTAACCATGTTACAACACGGTGTCTTAGCGGTTGAAAGTAAGAGTGGTTATGGATTGGATAAAGAAAATGAACTTAAACAATTGCGTGTTTCAAATCGATTAGCAAAAAAATATAATTTAGACATGAAACATACCTTCCTTGGCCCACATGCTGTGCCTAAAGATGCGGAGTCTAACCAAGATTTCTTACAAGAAATGATAGATTTATTGCCGGAAGTTAAACCATATGCTGATTTTGCCGATATTTTCTGTGAAACAGGCGTGTTTACTGTGGAAGAATCTAAATCTTACATGGAAGCAGCTAAAAAACAAGGCTTTGATGTTAAAATTCATGCAGATGAAATCGATCCATTAGGTGGTTTAGAACTTGCAATTGATGAAAATGCTATCTCTGCGGATCATTTAGTTGCATCTAGTGAAGAAGGTAAACAAAAGTTGAAAGATAGTGATACTGTTGCAGTATTATTACCAGGAACAACTTTTTATCTTGATAAGGAAGGTTATGCAGATGCAAGAGGTATGCTAGATAACGATGGCGCTATTGCGATAGCTACTGACTTCAATCCAGGTAGTTGTGTGACTAATAATTTACAATTGGTGATGTCTATTGCAGCGTTAAAATTAAAATTATCTCCAAATGAAATTTGGAATGCAGTGACAGTCAATGCAGCTAAAGCAATTGACGTTGATGCAGGTACCATCAATGAGGGAGATAAAGCAAATATTGTAATTTGGGATGCACCTAATCATGAATATATTCCATATCATTATGGTATTAATCATGCAGAAAGAGTTATTAAAGATGGTAAAGTGCTCTTTGATAATCGTGTAAAACTTTAATAGAAAAACTGTAATTAAAATTAAAAATAAAATTATTAGAGATGAATAGGGTGAGGAATGGAATCAAAAATGTTGATTTGTCCTCGCTCTATTCTTATTTTTTTATTCAAGTTTTCTAAAAATAGAAATTTAGAAGTGCAAAAAATTAAGTTAATAAAATATTTTGACAATTATGATAGTATAGTAATTAAAGGGGCTTGGGGGTGAGTACGGTGTGAGTAATGCTGGGTATATTGAACAATGGAAAGGTAACATAGTACAGAATACACTTTCAGGTGTATTACTTGCACTTGCATTGTTACCTGGTGCAATTGCTTTTTCATTTATAGCAGGTGTGAATCCGACAATCGGTATGTTAAGTACTGGTTTAATGATGCTTGTACTTAGCTTGACTGGAAATAGAACCTTGATGGTATCAGCACCAAGTAGTGGTGTATCTTTAGTCGTAGCACCTTTAGCTGTAAGTCATGGATTGCAAGCTGTCATTTTAGCAACCTTATTTATGGGTATCATCCAAATATTATTTGGGTATTTTCAAATTAATAAATGGTTAGAATTGATACCTGTCGGTGTTGTAATTGGATTTATGAATGCACTAGGTATATTATTATTTACATCTCAGCTAAAGAATATTTTAGGTATTTCTATGGCAACTTATATCGTTGCAATCATGTCATTTTTTATTATTTGGTTGGGCGCTCGATATATCAAAATTATACCTGCACCATTGATATCCATTATTATACTGACAATATTTTCGTGGGTATTAAAACCTGATATAAAATATGTGCACGATTTGTCTTCAATACATATTAAACTACCTTATCCAACTATCCCTATTGAAATATTAAATGTTAACTTTCTCCTAATTACATTGTTTTATGGTTTGATGATGGCTATTGTTGCAATCGTTCAAACGACTTTAACAGCAAGAATGATGGATGAAGTAACAGCTACGACTAGTGATAAAAATCGTGAATCAATAGGTCAAGGCATAGCTAATTTAGTAGTAGGATTATTTGGCGGTTATGGTGGAAGTGCGCTTGTTGGTCAATCGCGTTTTAATGTAACAATGGGTGCGAACTCTAGAGTTTCAACTTTTGTTACCGGTAGTTTTTTACTGGTAAGTTTATTTGTTTTTGGTGAAATTATAGGACATATTCCAATGGCTGTTTTAGCTACCGTGCTTATTACAATTTCATTGAATACATTTGATAGACGAACAATACCCTTTATACGTAAGTCACCTTTAGTAAATGGATTCATGGTAATACTTACGATGGTGCTTATTTTAGTCTCTAATAATTTAGCGCTCGGCGTTGTGATTGTAACAATACTATATTATATTTTTAAACGTTTTATAAATTTAGAAAGGACGTGACATGTCATGCCACAATATGAAGACTTTGTAAAATGGAGACGTACATTTCATCAATTTCCAGAATTGTCTGATGATGAATATGAAACAACGAAACGATTAAGACGTATTTTAGAAAGTTATGAAATTAAAATTTTAGATATACCGTTGGAAACTGGTTTGATTGCTGAAGTAGGTCAAGGAGATACGTTTATTGCTGTTCGATCGGATATAGATGCTTTGCCAATTAATGAAGAAGTTGTACATGAATTTACATCAACTAATGAAGGTATTATGCATGCTTGTGGTCATGATATTCATATGGCAAGTATTTTAGCAACAGCTACAAAATTAAAAGAAATTGAAGATCAATTAAAAGGTAGAGTACGTTTTATTTTTCAACCTGCCGAAGAGCTGGGCTATGGTGCTGTTAAATTAGCTGAGACAGGTGCTATTGATGGTACAAAAGCTGTGCTTGGTTATCATAATTATCCTACTATGGATATAGGTACATTGGCAGTGAAATCTGGTGCCGTGACATCCTCTGTAGATCGCTTTGAATTTAAAATTAAGGGTAAAGGTGCACATGCAGCAAAGCCTGAACAAGGTAATGATCCAGTCATCGTGTTAGGTCAATTAATCAATAGTGTTCAATCCATCGTCAGCAGAAATTTATCTGCTTTTGATAATGCAGTCGTAACGATTGGAGAAGTATCTTGTGGTAATACATGGAATGTTATTGCAGATCAAGCTTATGTACAAGGTACAGTGAGAAGTTTTGATGAAGGTATTCGCACATTCATTGAGAAGAGATTGAGAGAAATTGGGAGTGGATTGGCAGAAGTATTTGATGTTGAAATTGAAACACAATATATACGATTACCAGGCGCAGTAATCAATGACGAAAAATTAACAGACGATGCAATTAACGTTGCTAAACAAGTAGGTTACAATGTGAATATAATGGAACAGCCATTAACTATTGGTGAAGATTTTTCTGGGTTTGCCAACAAGTATCCAAGTGTATTTGTTTTTATTGGATCTAATAGTGACTATGATTTACATCACCCCAAATATGATCCCGATGAACGCATTTTAGAAAAAGTACCAGATTACTTTGTAACATTTGTACAGAAATTATTGAACGAAACTTAAAAATATAATCTTGTGTTATGGGCGATTTAATTTGGGTAAAAAATAATTACAACCATTATTTTTTGAGGAGGATTAAGCATGGCGTCTCAAGATCCTAGAAAGAAATATTCAAATGCAGATTTTCCAAAACAAGAGCAACCCGTTCCAGGTTTACAAAAAGATCTGAACCCTAAACCAGATTGTGGAGAAACTTCTTATACCGGTTATGGTAGATTGAAAGGTTTAAAGATGTTAGTAACAGGTGGAGATTCAGCTATTGGTAGAGCAGCAGCTATTGCGTATGCTAAAGAAGGTGCTGATGTTGCAATCAATTACTTGCCATCAGAACAAGAAGATGCTGAAGAAGTAGAAGAAGTTATTACATCGGCAGGACAACAAGCTGTGCTAATACCGGGTGATTTACGCAATGAACAATTCAATTATGAGTTAGTAGAACGTGCATATCACGCGTTAGGTGGATTAGACAATGTTACACTCGTAGCTGGACATCAACAATATAGAGATACACTAAAGGGCTTCGATACAGCGTCATTTACTGAAACCTTTGAAACGAATGTGTATCCAATATTTTGGACTGTACAAAAAGCGATTGATTATCTTGAACCAGGTGCTACAATTACGACAACGTCATCTGTACAAGGTTATAACCCAAGTCCAATTTTACATGATTATGCAGCATCAAAAGCTGCAATCATATCGCTAACTAAAAGTTTGTCTGAAGAACTAGGAGCTAAAGGCATCCGTGTTAACTGTGTTGCACCAGGACCATTTTGGTCACCACTTCAAATATCAGGTGGACAACCACAATCCAAAATTCCAACATTTGGACAAAAAGAAGTGCTTGGCAGAGCAGGTCAACCTGTAGAATTAGCAGGCGTTTATGTTCATTTAGCAGCTGATGAATCAAGTTACACTACTGGCCAAGTATACGGGGTTACAGGTGGTACACAATTAGATTAATTTGATAGATGGCTATTTCAAAGTGATTCGTGCTTAAATGAACAGTTATGCACTTACATTTTGACATAGCCACTTTTTATTTATGAAAGGAAAGTGAATTTTTGTGAAACATTTTAAAGCAAGTGAATTGTCTAAAAGACAAAACTATAAATTATTGAGTGGTAGTGTCATACCTAGGCCAATAGCCTTTGTGACATCTCAAGATAAAAATGGTAAGTTAAATGCGGCACCGTTCAGTTTTTTTAACGTGGTGAACAGTGCACCACCGATGATTATGATTTCTACAGGACGCTCAGAAGGTAAACGTAAAGACACTTCACTTAATATTGAAGAGACTGAAAATTTTGTAGTACATATCACTGATGAAACAAACGTAGAGCAAATTAACCGTACAGCTGCACCATTGGATCGTACTGAAAATGAATTAGAACGAACAGCGTTAACCCTTGTCGACTCAGAACTGATAACTGTACCTGGTATTGAACAGGCGAAAATACGTATGGAATGTAAATTAGAGCGGATTATATCATTAGGAGATACTGATGAGGGGTCAGATCTAATCATTGGAGAAGTCGTGATGTTTCATATTAATGAAAACGTGTATTTTGAAGACAGTAAGATTAATGCACAGGCACTAGAAGCCGTGTGCCGTTTAGCTGGAAATGATTATGCCACGATCGGTGATACATTTACGATTGTTCGGCCAACGGAATAACCTTTGAAGTAAAATATCATTTCATATTATGATTATATAATTGACGAAGTGGCGTGAATAGTGTACTGTTATAAAATAAATAAAATAGCTTATCTAGAGAAGTGGAGGGACTGGCCCATTGAAACTTCGGCAACATGGTAATGCGTGTGCCAATTCCAGTAGCATAAAGTGTGCTAGAAGATAAGATTAAAGATGTATCGATTTACTCTTTTCTTCTATGAGAAAAGAGTTTTTTATTTTTTATGGTAAGCAAAATGAATGATTGACTAAAAAAGTAATGATAAAGAAAGTTGGTTTTGTATGACGGAAAATAAAAAAGGTAACGCATGGGCGCTTGTGCCATTAATCATTTTTGTAGGTATATTTTTAGGTGTGGGCGTTATTACTGGTGACTTTTCAATAATGCCACTCAATGTTGCAATTATTATCGCATCAATTGTGGGTTTGTTGATAAATAAAAAAGAAACATTTTCTAAAAAAGTAGATGTATTTACTAAAGGCGCTGGACATTCAAATATTATTTTGATGATGTTAATATTTCTACTTGCGGGTGCATTTTCTCAAACTACAGAAGATATGGGGGGAGTCAAGTCGACGGTAAATTTAGGACTATCCTTTATTCCAGAAAACTTAATTATCGTCGGTTTATTTATCATTTGTATGTTTGTATCACTTTCAATGGGTACTTCAGTCGGTACAGTTGCAGCTATAGCGCCGGTTGGTTTTGGTTTGAGTCAGGCGACGGATGTATCTGCAGCGATAACAATGGCTACTGTCGTTGGTGGCGCAATGTTTGGTGATAATTTATCAATGATTTCGGATACTACAATTGCCGCTGTTCGTACTCAAAAGACTAAAATGAGCGATAAGTTTAAGGTGAACATAAAGATTGTATTACCAGGTGCGCTATTTACTGTTATAGTACTTTGGTTTTTAACGCATGGTGCTCAGATAGATACTACGAAATCATATGACTATAACTTTATTAAAGTTATTCCATACTTATTGGTACTGATTTTAGCGCTGGCAGGTATAAATGTAATTATAGTGTTGATTGGTGGTACCGTATTATCTGCGATTATTGGACTGGTTGATGGATCATTCAACTGGTCAGGCTTGCTTAGTTCAATCTCAAAAGGAATTGTTGGTATGGAGGATATTGCGATTATTGCACTATTAATTGGCGGACTTGTAGCATTGATACAACATAATGGTGGTATCACTTGGCTATTAAATTTTGTACGCAATAGGGTTAAATCAAAACGCGGTGCAGAATTAGGTATAGCTGGACTTGTGAGTGCTGCGGATATTTCGACTGCCAATAATACAATTTCTATATTAATGGCAGGCCCCTTAGCTAAAGATATTGCAGATGAATACGAGATTGATCCTAGGAAATCTGCAAGTGTTTTAGATATATTTGCGAGCTGTTTCCAAGGTTTATTACCTTATAGTCCGCAAGTTATAGCAGCAGCAGGCGTTGCGTCTATCTCACCAGTTTCATTAATGCCGTATTCAATTTATCCGATCATTCTAGGTGTTTGTGGCCTAATTGCAATTTTCTTTAGATTACCAAGATTAAAATAAAAAAGTTGATTAAAAGAAAGGGCAACAGTTTATATTATTTGATATAGACTGTTTGTCCTCTTTTTTAAGAAGTAAGATAGTATTAAAAAAGGGAAAATTTTGACGTTTACTGATTAATAACGATAGAATAAATAGGTTATCACTTTTAAAGGGGATATAAAGGAAAGTTGAATTTCATAGTATTATTGTTTAGAAGTCTAGTATAATGAGTTAGAATAGTTATAAGAGTGAAAGTAGGTGAACAATCATGGCTAGATATAATGTGGAAAATGAAAATGTAGAAATTCAGTTGGAAAGACTGTTTAAAGTTGAACCTGAATTAGTATATCAAGCTTGGACTGAGCAACGATTTCTTAAACAATGGTTTATGACAACTGAACGAACGAATAAATCAATAGAGATAGACGCTGTACAAAACGGAAGCTATGAAATTATTGATGTTCGTAAAGGGAAAGAAAATATAGTGAAGGGTTCTTACGTTACTTTGAACCCAAATGAATATATTGTAATGACGATAGGGATGCCTGAATTAAGTGACTCTGAAGATACAATTGAAGTAGAGATGTTTGAAAGAGAACCAGGCATAACCCAAATGATTTTTAATTATACAGCTTATGTACCTAGGGAACGCAGATTGACATCATTAGAGTATAAGCAAAAGAAAAAGGAATATCATGATTCTACTGCGCATGGTTTTGAAATGTTATTTGATAAGCTGCAAACAACACTAGAAGAATATGAAGAGGAACAATAAAAAATCATTACAACCTAACTCAATAAATTAAAAGTGGGACTCAGGCATATTTGGGCAGAAGCTCATGTATCAGTCCCACTTGTGTAATAAATTGAGATGTTGACTAAGAGGCTGAGACAATTAATTTGTCCAGCTTTCTTTTATTTGATATGTTAATTATTTTGTGTGAATTGACCGTATTGTATACGCTCATTAAATTTACGTAGTACCGTTTCAAAAAAAATATGGTAGCTGATAAAGCTGGAATAATCAATGCCGTTTGTTAAATAAAAAGTGTTACTTGATACGTAGATATTATAATTTGCCTTTTGAGCCAAGGTGTTGTCTTGAAGCGTAGTAATAGAAATGAAATACTTTTGACGCAGTTGCAGTAAATTCGTTATATCGGATAAGTGATCGGTCTCGCCGGATAAAGAAATAATAAAAAACAAATCATTATCAGAAGCTTTATTTAACACCATTTTAAATTCATGTACATCATGTAATACAATAATATTTTTATGTATGGTCAATAAAATTCTTTGAGCTTCTTGCGCAACATTCATTTGAGCTAAACCTGTGCCATATAAATATACCGTTTCGGCTTGATATATTTTTTCAGTAACTAGGTCGTAATCGATACGCTCCAAATAAGTGAAGGTATTTTCAATTTCTTGTTTAAAAGCGTTCATAGAGTCAGAAGGTAATTGATGGACTTGTTCAGATTCAAATTTTAAGTATGATTTAAAATCACTGTAGCCATCAAAGCCGAGCTTACGAGTAAAACGATGAATACTTGCATTTGATGCATGTGTATAAGCCGCTAAATCTTGGATTTTCATTGTTTTACAATCTGATATATGTGTGTTTATAAAATGGGCGATTTGTAGGTCATTTTCATTTAATTTATTAAAATTGTTATTTATGCGTTCATCTAAAAGCAACGTTATCACCTCAGAATTTTGAAAATATTTTCAAGTTTTGAAAATATAATCTTATTGTACAAAATTGTTCGTATTGGCGTCAAACTATTGTTCTGATGTAAGCGTTTACTATAAAATCGATGGTAAATTGATCCATAATCATTTGAATAGAGAGATATTCAATTATCATAAGTGAATTATTTTGGAAATTTAGAAAAGGGGAACTTTATATGGATGCTATAAAGCGATTTGGAAGTGCAATGATTGTACCTGTATTGATGTTTGCATTTTTTGGTATTGTACTCGGTTTAGCAACATTATTTAAAAATCCTTCAATAATGGGGAGTATTGCTGAAGAAGGTACAAATTGGTTCAAAATATGGTCAGTGATAGAGTCTGGTGGTTGGACAATATTTAATCACATGGAAGTGGTATTTGTTGTTGGCTTGCCATTATCTTTAGCTAAAAAAGCACCTGGACATGCAGCACTGTCAGCATTAATGGGATACTTAATGTTTAATACCTTTATCAATGCCATATTAACGCAATGGCCGCATACATTCGGAGCAAATTTAGAAAAGGGTGTAGAAAATGTAACGGGATTAAAAGCGATTGCTGGTATAGAAACATTAGACACGAATATCCTAGGCGGTATTATTATTTCAAGCATTGTCACATGGATACATAATAGATATTATAGTAAAAAATTACCTGAAATGCTTGGTGTATTTCAAGGTTTGACATTTGTAGTAACGATTTCATTTTTTGTCATGTTGCCAATTGCTTTAATTACTTGCATCATATGGCCAACGGTACAAAATGGTATTTCTTCACTGCAAGGATTTATTATTGGCTCGGGTTATATAGGTGTGTGGTTGTATCATTTTTTAGAAAGAGTATTGATACCAACTGGATTACATCACTTTATATATGCACCAATAGAAGTAGGTCCTGTTGTTGTGAATCATGGATTGAAAGCAGAATGGTTCGAACATGTAAATGAATTTGCTAAAAGTAAAGAACCATTAAAAGAATTATTCCCATATGGCTTTATGTTACAAGGTAACGGAAAAGTCTTTGGTTCAATTGGTATTGCATTAGCAATGTATGCAACGACGCCAAAAGAAAATAGAAAGAAAATTGCAGCATTACTAATTCCAGCAACATTGACAGCGATTGTTGTAGGCATCACTGAACCATTAGAGTTTACATTTTTATTTATTGCACCTTATTTATTCGTTTTACATGCAATTTTAGCAGCAACGATGGATACGTTAATGTATGGTTTCGGATTAGTAGGTAACTTTGGTGGAGGATTATTAGATTTCTTTGCTACGAATTGGATACCTTTAGCCCAAAATCACTGGTTAACTTATATTATTCAAATTGCAATAGGTTTCGGTTTTACAGCGATTTATTTCTTCTTGTTCAAGTTTTTAATTATAAAATTTAATATTCCACTTCCTGGACGTAAAAAAGACGATAAGGATATGAAATTATATAATAAAGATGACTATAAAAATAAAGACGGTAAAGCACAAGTTGCTAAAAAAACTGAGTCAGCAAACGAGTTTGAAGCTAAAGCAATCTATTATTTAGAAGGTCTAGGTGGCAAAGAAAATATTAAAGACGTTACAAATTGTACGACACGTTTAAGATTGACAGTGAATGATGTCAATAAAGTTGAGGATAGTGATTACTTTACGCATAAACAAATGGCACATGGCTTAGTGAAAAGTGGGAAAAATGTGCAAGTCGTAGTAGGTATGTCTGTACCTCAAGTCAGAGAAGCATTTGAAAATTTAGTATTTGAAGAAAAAAATAAATAATAACGAGATTGCATATAAAACTTATGCACAAAAAAGGACTAATCCATATGATAATCATTAATGGATTAGTCCAATTTTTTATCAATAACGCATCAATTAATTTTTGCATGCTTGTTAGTAGACATGGTATACACGGCGCGAAGATGGGTCTTACATTCTATTTTGTTTATAAGTGTCCATATAAAAAAACGTCATTTCTATACAATTACAATAAGAATAGACGTTTATGATTGGATGCTAGATTCTTGTATACATGATTTATGTTGATTAAATATCGTGAAATGGTAGCTAAATCAATTTTACTGTATATGTGAGTGATGTCGTACATTAATGTTTTTAAGAAATTCTCGTTTTATGCATTAAACGTGGTTGGTAGGTAGCACTGTAAACATCAATGTTGTGTGTTGCGATAGCGTGAATTAATTTAGAGAATACTGTAGGCGAACAAGAAACGTTGATGGTATTTCGATTGAAGGTATAAACAATTGTTTCAGTGTGATTGAGTAAATTCATAATGTCGATAACTTTGTCTTTAATAAATGCATCATGAAGGCCGTCAACAGCGATTTCGAAACGCTTAGATGATAATAGTAAATGATCCAAGTCTAGTAGGTCTTGTGCATGATTATTTTCTAAAATTTGATAGATTAAATAATTGTGGAAGCTAAGAAAACTAATCAAATATGGTAGTTGTTGCTTAGGTAAATTCACTTCTAAAGCATATAAATGATTTTTTTTGAAAATAGTAAATTTGAACGATTTACAAAAGTGGACTTGTTTCAAAAGTTTTAACAAATTTTTGCGGATATGACGTTTATTTAAACCACTGATGTTTAAAACAAACGTTTCAGTTTTATCTAAAAACATATTATACCTCCATATCTATATAAAGTGACATACGTATATTAAAATTAATATTTAGTGCCCTTAAAATTATACATGTTTTAAATTCTATTAAATTGTACCACTCTTTTTAAAAGAAGACACTAGGTCTTTAGAACGAAGTATAAAATTTTTGGAAATTCCTAGGGTTTTAAAGTCAAAATATTTAGAAAATTCTGTTGTTTAGATGTTCAAAATATGATACATTCTTCTTTATTAATACAGAGAGGGAAGTGTTTTAGATGTTATCAAAAGTAAGTAAGTTTGCAACGAATACGTTCTTAGTATGGATGCTTATTGCAGCTGTTATTGGTTTTATATTTCCAATGCAACTTTCTACTTTAAGTAATTGGGTACCTTATTTACTAGGAATTGTTATGCTAGGTATGGGATTAACCATAGACCCCAAAGATTTTAAAATCATATTTCAAGCACCTAGATCTGTAATCATTGGTGTGGTTTTGCAGTATACGATTATGCCTTTAAGTGCATTTTTAATTGTTAAACTGTTTCATTTGCCTCCAGAAATTGCAATTGGTGTGATTTTAGTTGGATGTTGTCCAGGTGGTACATCTAGTAACGTTATGAGTTACTTAGCAAATGCAAATGTTGCATTGTCAGTAGCTATCACAAGTGTTTCAACATTACTAGCACCATTTTTAACACCAGCTTTAATATATTTATTTGCGCATGAATGGTTACAAGTTTCATTTATCAGTATGTTTTGGTCAGTCGTTCAAGTGATTTTAATACCAATAATCATTGGGTTTGTACTGCAAAAACTGTTCAAGACATTTGCTGATAAGACTGCCACTGCATTACCAATCGTTTCCGTTGTAGCTATTTCATTAATACTTGCATCTGTAGTTGGTAGTAGTAAAGCACAAATTTTAGCCACAGGATTGCTTATTTTTGCGGTTGTCATTCTTCATAATTTGATTGGCTATATACTTGGTTATACATTTGCTAAAATCCTAAAATTAGACCGACCGGACAAAAAGGCAGTATCGATAGAGGTAGGTATGCAAAATTCAGGGCTAGCAGTTTCTTTAGCTACAGTACATTTTAACCCATTATCTGCAGTTCCGGGAGCCGTGTTCAGCTTAATACATAATATTACAGGTCCAATACTTGCAAAATACTGGAATAAAAGGTAAGTATCATTGATTTTGAGATAAAATTAATATGAAGTTCTAAACTAAGAGGAAAACATTAATTTTTTCGTGTTTTTCTCTTAGTTTATATTATCTCTGTCTTTGATAGGCTAGAGAAGTATAAAATATGATACACTGACAATAATTTGATTCAATTTTGTTAAATTATAGGAGGGGAAATGTATGTATCGTGCTGTGATATTTGATTTTGATGGTACAATTATAGATACAGAAAAGCACTTGTTTGAAATAATAAATAAACATTTAAATCATTATGGTTTGGAAGAAGTTAGTTTAGATTTTTATCGTCAATCTATTGGGGGATTGGCTTCAGATTTGCATCAGTATCTAGAAGACCAACTAGGACAAGAACGTAAAGAAAAAATATATCAAGAGCATAATGAAACGAGTATACATTTACCGATAGTTACACATATGAAACAACTTATGGATTATTGTAAAGTGCGCCATATACCCATGGCTATTGCGACAAGTAGTTTTAGAAACGATATTCAACCAACGTTTGATCAATTAGGATTAGATGCGTATATTGATGTTGTTGTTGGACGAGAGGATGTAGAAGAAATAAAGCCAAGTCCCGAACTATATTTAACAGCAGTTCAAAGATTAAACTATAATCCTGTTAATTGTTTAGCTATAGAAGACTCAGTCAATGGGGCAACTGCAGTGGTGAATGCTGGTTTAGATGTTATTGTAAATACGAATGATATGACGGAAAAACAAGATTTTAGTAACATACCCTATTTAGGTAAAGACTTATCTGGTACAGCTATCATTGAAAAATATTTTGAAAAAAGTAGAGGCTAACGTATGAATGGTTATTTAATTTTATTTTTTTTAGGAGGCCCTATTGTTTTAGCAATAGGAAATTTAGTTTTAGGACCTATTTTTAATAAAAAAGTCCCCTTAAAAATACAATTTCGGTCATTTATGGTCGGAAGTCTTATTTACTTATTGGGAGCTTTGGCCTTATATTATCTTATTTTACAAAATCAATTTTAATATAAAACCCCTTATTTTGACATTGGAAAATGCTTCAATAAGGGGTTTTATAATATCGAAATGAAAAATGATAGTCTATTTTAAAAATTGAAGTATTAGTGTCACAATAACTAATACGAGTAATATAGAATCAATACCTACCATAATTGCAAAACGTGGATTTTTTTCTCCAGCAGCTTTAGATTTTTTTACAGCTTTTAAATTAGGGATTAAACTTACACTTAGTAAAATGATAACAACAATACCAATGAAAATACTCATGATTTATCACCACCATTTTTATGAGTATCGATATATTCCCAGATATACCCTGCAATGATACCAATAATCAATCCGGTTATGATACCGATTTTTAAAGCAGAAAACATAGCGCTGATTATGATTGCAATTAGTAGTGAAATAGGTAATGTAATACCAAATTTATATTTTCGCTCTGGTGAATTTACAATAGTAAAAATTAAGTAATATAGTATCCCAAATACAACAATCGTTAGTAAACTTTTTAGCATTAAATTTCCGGCAGAAACATCACTATCGCTAAAATAATTGATTAGGAAAAATAATATACCAAATATAATTGAAACTGTGATTGTACGTTTCAATAGATGTTTATTCATATTGAACTCCTTTATAATAAAATCTATTGAGCATTATATCATATAAAATTAGGAACTATAACTTCATGAACGTTAGACTCTAGCTCATCATTACAATAACGCAAGTTGTAGTCATTGTACTTTACTTTTTTGATATTGCTTATGGTCGTTTAAATAAGCATAGAACAAGCCTATTACTAAACCGCCTCCGATATAATTGCCGATACCTGCCCCCAGCAAATTGATTAAAGCAGGCATGGCTGAAAGTACATCACTTTGGTAAACGACTCCACCTGCGAATAATACGGTATTATAAACAACGTGTTCGTAACCCATAAATGCGAAAATGGATACACCAAACATCATGACAAACATTTTTGCCAAAACATCATCAATTTGCATAGCTATGACAAGCGATATATTTATAAAGAAATTAGCAAAAATACCTTTTATAAGAATGGCAACAAAACCTGCCGTTAGTGTTTTATGATCAATTGTAGCTTCTAATTGTTGCATCATCTCAGGTGTCATAATGTCTGAGGAACGAATCAATAAGAAGAACACCAATCCACCTAAGGCATTACCAATAAAACAGAGTACAAATATTTTAAAAACGCGGATTGGCGAAATGACGCGATAATACAGTCCAACTGTAAAATACATAAAGTTACTCGTTAATAATTCGGAATTTGTAAAAAGTATTAACACTAAAGCAAAACTAAATGCAATTGCCCCGACTAAATTTGCAACGCCCATTGGAAGATCAGAGGCTAATGAAGCTTTAATGAGCAATACAAAAACTGTAATCACACCTAAAATAAAACCAGCCATTATGGCACGTAATAGATAACGTTTTAAATAAAAACTTTGTAAAATATCTTTGGCACGAATTGTCTCTACGACATGATGAACCCACGCTTTACCATAAAAAACTTTATCCCATTTAATATTTTTTTCGTTCAAAACTTTATCCTCACTTTCTATTAATTAAAAATAGTATACTATGTTACAGTGTTTTTGTGAAATAATTCACAAAATAATCATAATTAAATAGGACACTCAATTAACTAAATATAGTATTTAATTGCTCTCTATCATATTGAAATGAAAATTTACATTGCGTTTTCTCTAAAAGTAATCTAAAATAAAAACATATGTAAGGGCTTACATAAATGAAAAATAATTGTTTTAATTTTTAGAATTTATAGTATAATAGCGTCATAATAAGTGAATTATTTTCACTTATATTTGAATGAGATGGGGTTTGAATGATGAATGAGAATAACGAATTACAAAGGGGACTAGGTGCACGTCAAATGCGGATGATAGCACTTGGTGGAACGATTGGTGTCGGACTCTTTATGGGGGCGACAAGTACGATTAAATGGACAGGGCCTTCAGTAATATTTGCCTATTTAATAGCTGGGCTGTTTTTATTTTTAGTGATGAGAGCTATGGGGGAAATGGTATATTTACACCCGACTTCAGGTTCTTTTGCAAACTTTGCAAGTGATTACATAAATCCAGTTGCTGGTTATCTGACAGCATGGAGTAATATTTTCCAATGGGTTGTTGTAGGTATGAGTGAGGTTATCGCCGTTGGAGAATATATGAATTATTGGTTTCCTGATTTACCACAATGGATACCAGGTATTATAGTTGTATTATTGTTGGCTGGTGCTAACTTAGTATCAGTTAAAGCTTTTGGTGAATTTGAATTTTGGTTTGCAATGATAAAAGTAGTAACTATTATCTTGATGATTATTGCAGGGTTCGGTTTGATTTTCTTTGGACTTGGTAATGGTGGAGAGGCTATAGGTCTTTCTAATTTATGGTCACATGGTGGCTTTATGCCTAATGGTTGGATTGGTTTCTTCTTCGCACTTTCTATTGTAATTGGTTCTTATCAAGGTGTTGAATTAATCGGTATTACTGCTGGTGAAACGAAAGATCCACAAAAAAATATTAAAAGTGCGGTTAATGGTGTTATATGGCGTATATTAATTTTCTATATCGGAGCCATTTTCGTTATTGTAACTGTTTATCCTTGGGATGAATTAGGAAACATTGGCAGTCCATTTGTTGCAACATTTGCAAAAGTGGGTATTACATTTGCTGCTGGACTCATTAACTTTGTAGTTTTGACTGCAGCGATGTCAGGATGTAATTCTGGTATATTTAGCGCTAGTCGAATGACGTTGAACTTATCTCAAAAGGGCATGTTACCTAAATTTTTCCGTAAAGTTATGAAAAATGGTGTTCCTATTTGGACGGTTACTGCAATAGCAATTGGTATTTTAGTTGGTGCGTTATTAAATGTTATTTTGCCTTTATTTATTAAAGGGGCAGATAGTATTTTTGTTTACGTATACAGTGCCTCGATTTTACCAGGTATGGTACCGTGGTTTATGATATTAATTAGTCATTTAAGATTCAGAAAAAATCACAGCGAAGAACTCAAAAATCATCCTTTTAAAATGCCAGGCGGCGCAATAACAAATTATATTACAATGGCGTTCTTTATCATGGTGTTAATCGGCATGTTATTTAATAAAGAAACAGTTGTTTCAGTTGTTATTGGTATCGTGTTCTTAGGTTTTATGACATTGTTCTATTATCTAAAAGGCTATCATAAATTAAGTGATGATCAGCAACTTTAAAAAATATAATAACACATCAATTTGTCAGCAATATTAAGTAGTCATAAATGATACATTTTTTTGTATCATTTATGACTTTTTTGTATATCCGTCATTACGTTGGTACACTTACATAAATGCTTTTACAAAAATTTAACAATAGAAAAATACTCACTCAAAACTCGTGCTTTAGAATAAAGTTGAGGTCATAATACATATCTAAAGGAGTTATTATATGAAAATACTTAATAAACTAGCTACTGCTACGATTGCAGGAACAATCATTGCCGGTTCATCATTAGGGAGTGTACAAGGGACTTATGCTGCAGGGAAAAAAGATGAGTCTAAAGATTCAAATCAGAATGCTGATGTAGCTTATATGGGTAATACAAAAAATCCTAAAAACGTTATCTTTTTAGTCGGTGACGGTATGGGACCTTCGTATAATTCTGCTTATCGTTATTTTGCAGATAATCCAGATACTAAAGAAATGGATCAGACCGCTTTTGATAAATATCTAATAGGGAGTCAACGTACAAACCCTAATGATCCAAAAGAAAATGTTACTGATTCAGCAGCTGGTGCAACAGCATTTAGTTCAGGACAAAAAACGTATAATGGAGCTATAGGCGTCGATGCTAATAAAAATAATGTTAAAACAGTATTAGAACAAGCTAAAGAAAATGGTAAATCAACTGGTCTCGTATCTACGGCTGAAATTACAGATGCTACGCCTGCTGCATACGCATCACACGTTGATGATCGTGATAAAAAGGATGAAATTGCTAAACAATTTTACAATGATAAAATTAATGGCAAGCATAAAGTCGATGTACTACTAGGTGGTGGTGCTGAGTATTTTGGCAAAGACAATGGCAATTTAAAAAACAAATTTAAAAAAGATGGTTACGATGTGGTTACAAATAAAAATGAACTACAAAATTCCAAAAGTAAACAAGTATTAGGATTATTTGCAGATAATGATATGCCATTACAGATAGACGCACCAGACAAAAATCCAAAATTAGTGGATATGACTGATAGTGCCGTAAATAAATTAAAACAAAACGACAAAGGATTCTTTTTAATGGTTGAGGGCGCTTCTATAGATAAATCAGGGCATCCAAATGATGTAACTGGGGTAATGTCAGAAATGTCTGGATTTGAAAAATCATTTGAATATGCTATGAATTATGCAAAAGAAAATCCAGATACACTTGTGGTAGCTACTGCAGATCATTCTACAGGTGGTATGTCTATTGCGAAAGGTAAAGATTACGTTTGGAACCCAGATGCCATTCACCAAATGAAACATTCAGGTAAATATATGACTGAAGAAATTAGCAAAGGCAAAAATGTGGAGAAAGTCATTAAAGATGGTTACGGTTTTGAAGTTTCAGAAGATCAAATGAATAAAATAAAAGATGAAGCTAAAAAACTTAAAGATCTTAAAAAAGATGAAAAAGCATATGAAAGTCAATTACAAAAGGTTCAAGATGCTGTACAAAAACCAATTAATGACAAATCAAATACTGGTTGGACTACTAATGGTCATACAGGAGAAGATGTAAATACTTATGCATATGGCCCTGGTAGTGATAAATTTAAAGGAAATATTGATAATACTGATAATGCCAAAAATATTTTCGACTTTTTTCAAAACGATGTAAAGTAAGCAACTAGCAAATAAATAGTGTTAGCGATAGATTAAAAACGAGAACGACATAGAAATNNATTTCTATGTCGTTCTCGTTTATGATGTTATTTAAAAAGTGATGGCAGCAATGATTTAGTGTTTAAACTGGATTTTAGACAAATGTTTACGATAATTATCAAGTGCCATTTTAGACTGTGTGATTGAGTCTAATGAACGTTGATAATTTAAAGCAATAAATCGATAATAAAGAATATCTACCGTGAAAAGTTGTGCAAACAATGATGTTGTTGCGGCCATGCGTAGTTCATTCTCATCAGTTTGACCATAAATTAAAGTATAATCAGAAATTTTAGCTACAGGATTATTGTTCGAGCTTGAAATCGTGATGATAGGTATATTATAGTCAGTTGCAACTTTTGCCATAGATTGCATTTCACTATGACTACCTTGGTTGGTTACAAAAATAATACAATCTTGTTCATCATGAGTAGCCATGGTAGTCATTAATAAATGCGTTTCTTGTATTAAGCGCACATTTAAACCAATCCGAGATAATTTTTGATATAAATCTGTAACAATAACGAGTGATGCCCCATAACCAAATAAAAATATGGTACGCGCATGTTTTAATGTGTCACAGATGTCATCGATGTGATGTTGTTCAATTTGTGAAGCAACACAACTCATTGTATCTGTTGCTCGGGCTAACATTTTAGACTTGATAATATCGACGGATTCATTATCAATTAATTCCATATGATTATTGTTGATTGCATCTTCAGGCAAATAACGTGAAATTGTAATTTTAAGTTCTTGAAACCCTTTTTCTGTTATTTTCTTGCTAAAACGTACAATGGATGCTGTACTTGTATTAATTTCATTTGAAAGGTCTTGGACAGACATATTAATGATACGATGAGGTTCGTTTAAAATAAAATCAGCAATTTTTTTTTCACTTTTTGTAAAAGTTTCATATATATTATCAATTTTATAAAGTACGTTGGTCATAGTTTAACCACCTAAGTTATCAGATTCTCTCATTGATTTTGTTGTACCTAAAAAGAAGGTGAAGAGGAAACCACCGATGTAAGCAGCGATTAATCCTGCAATGTATCCTAAGTACATATGATCTGAAATCAAAGGTAACAATGAAATACCACTTGGTCCAATAGCGGTAGCACCGATGTGTCCAATACCACCAATCACTGCACCACCAATACCGCCACCAATACATGCGGTAAAGAATGGTCTACCAAGAGGTAACGTGACCCCATAAATCAAGGGCTCGCCAATACCAAGGAAACCGACAGGCAGTGCACCTTTAATTGCATTTCTCAAAGTAGTATTTTTCTTACATCTTACCCAAAGCGCTAATGCAGCACCAACTTGCCCTGCACCTGCCATAGCAGCAATTGGTAGTAAGTAAGTAGCACCAGATTGATTAATCATCTCAATATGAATAGGCGTAAATATATGATGTAATCCTAACATAACTAATGGTAGGAAGAAAGCACCAATAATAAAGCCACTAAAGACGCCACCAATATTAATAACACCATTCACTACGGATACTAAACCGTCAGAAACAAAACCAGCTAAAGGCATAATGATAAAGATTGTTGATAATCCGATAACAAACAAAGTAATCGTAGGTGTTACGATAATATCAATGGCATTTGGTACAATTTTATGTAATCTCTTTTCTACGAGACTCAATAACCAAACAGCAAAGATAACACCGATAATACCACCTTGTCCTGCTTGTAAAGGTTCGCCTGTAAAAATATTAGTGATCATATTTTCTTCTGTTAAACCTGTTAGTAATGTCGTTCCTCCAATAACACCACCTAAACCTGGTGTCGCACCAAATTCTTTAGCAGCATTGATACCAGTGAAAATGGCTAAATATGCTAACATACCATCTTTAATTACGTTAAAAACAGTAACAAGTTGCGTAATCCATGAGCCAGATATGACCTCTGCAGCTAGTAAGTTGCTTAAAACTGCAGCAATACCACCGATTAAACCTGCACCAATAAATGCTGGAATCAATGGGATGAATATATTAGCGATTGTTTTTAATAATTTATTGAATTTGCCACGTTTTTGTTTACTTTGAAAAGCGGCTTTGTTTTCTTTGGCTCTTGCTTCAGTTTCTGCTTTATAATCTTTAGTTTGGTGAGGGATGGTTTCACCTAAACGCACACCACTCATTTCAGATATATGAGCAGCTACCTTATTAACTGTGCCAGGTCCAACGACTACTTGTACACGGTCGTCTTTGACAACGCCCATTACACCTTCTGTCGATTTTAATTTATCATAGTTAACTTTATTTTCATCGTGCACCTTAATTCTTACACGCGTCATGCAATTTATAACATTTTCCATGTTCTCTAAACCGCCAACTGCATTTACAATACTTTCTGCAAGTTTTTGTTCTTTAGACATCATAAAACCCTCCTATATACATAAATTATTTTAAGTATTTGGTTTAATTTTTGATTGCTTGCTTAACGATGTGATTATTTTTTTCTAAACGCTGTTGTGCATCTGCTTTTGATGTATCACACATATGCATAACGATAGCAACTTTAAGGTTATGATCTGCAGCATGATATAGTTTTTCAGATTGTTGATAAGAAATGTCGCAGATATCTTGTATAATGCGTATGGAACGGTCAATTAATTTTTGATTTGTAGCTTTTACATCAACCATGAGGTTATCATAAACTTTACCGGCGCCAACCATTGTGATTGTTGAAATCATATTAAGCATTAGTTTCTGAGCTGTTCCAGATTTTAATCTTGTAGAACCTGTTAAGACTTCAGGACCTACATTAACTTCAATTGCATTTTTAGCTATGCTACTTATTTTAGTGTTTGAATTGCATGAAATTGAAACAGTATGTGCACCAATGTGATTCGCATACTTTAATCCGCCGATAACATAAGGTGTATTACCACTAGCAGCAATACCGATTAAAACGTCTTTTTCATTAAGGTGAATATGATGTAAATCTTCTTCAGCCAAGGAGGTACTATCTTCAGCACCTTCAACAGCAACAGTCATGGCTCTTTGTCCTCCTGCAATTAATCCAATGACTTCATCTGGAGACGTATTGAATGTGGGCACACATTCAGCAGCATCAAGCACCCCCAACCTTCCACTTGTTCCAGCACCGATATAAATAATTCGACCACCAGCTCTAAATTGTTTTGTAGTGATTTCTATGACTTTAGTCAAGTCTGGTATGACTTTTCTAATTTGTTGTGGGACTTTTTGATCTTCATCATTCATTGTTTTAAGAATTTCTGTTATAGACATCTCATCTAAATGCATTGTCGCTTTATTTCTAGATTCAGTAGTTAAATCACTCATAAATTTCTACTCCCTTGTTTTTATAATAAATTTAAATGTATCATTGGGCTTCATACAACGAATCAATCTGCGCTCAGCTTCACAAATTTCACCTATAACATTAACGTGAGGATGCGCTGGTAAGTCAGTTTTCAAAAGTTGTAATTCTCCTTGATAACGTCCGTTCAGTTTATTATCGATGGTAACTGTACCAGTGTTTCGAACTGTTGTATTATAAGCATTAATTTCACTTGTACAATAGTGTCTAGCTTCTTGTGAGCGAATTACATCTTGCGGGTTGTCTGGTCGTACAGTGTGAGGTTGCTGTAATATCTTAGTTGCTTGAATATCTAATAAATCAATTGTGAGTGTGAAAGTTCTATGGCATAGTACATTCATTAATTGTTCGTCTAGTGGTGCGCTAATTTTAGTATCACCAATCAAAATTTGTGTTGTCAGATGATCTAATAATAGCTGTGCACTTTCAATAGGGTGTTGTGCTCTCGTTGATTCTATGGTTGGTAAACCTTTAAAAAGGGGGCCACGTTTTGTAGTGCCTGGGATAAAACCGAAGATCGTTGCGTTTGGATTATACTTTAAAATTAGTGAGTTTTGAATATGAACAAATTCAGTTGTTAGACCTGTATCTGGCCGTGGATAATAGTTATGGCAATAGCATAAGTGTGTAAAATCATCTAGTTTTTCATAAAGCTGTTGAAGTAGTGATTCAGAAAGTATGCTGGCATTTAAGCAACAGTGAAAACCATGTTGGATAATGTCATTAATAATTTCTATAGAAGTACTGTGATCAATACGAATCATAAATTGCGCATGATGATATGATTGCAAGAATTCATAAAAAGATTGATCCAGCAATGAAGGATTGATATCAATCATATACGTAAGTTGTTCGTCTGATAAATAATTTAAAAGTTCTCCCAAATAGCGATATTTAGATGTTTCGTCTTCCTCTGGAATTTGTACAGATGTGAAAATGGTCGTATATCCCAAAGCAATCATTCGTCTAATATATGATTTATCAATGGGTTGTCCTAAATAAATAGAAAAGCCATGCATTGTTATCACTCCTATATTGCTGTAATCGATTTCATTTTACAACACATGAAAAAGTATTACAATTTTAATTTTAAAAAAATGTCATTTTGAAATATTATTACAAAAACGCTTGCAATAACTTTTGTGTTTCCAATAATTGATTTTGTAAGGTATCGAGGTACTTAATTGTATTTCCAATAGTGAGTTCTTCAATGGGGTTGGTGTCATGGGTTAAAAGGAATTGGTAATAATTATAATGGGGCAAAGAAAATCGTTGTAAGCTGATGTCTGAAAACACGATAAGTTCGTCTTTAATAAACTGTTGGATATCTTGTTTGTACTGTGCTTTCTTTTTATTTTGAGTAACGATAGCAAATTTATAAGTTTCAATTAAGTTTAATAGTTGGTTAATGCGTTGAGCGAGTTGATGAAATTCTAAATTATACATAAAATGCATCCTTTCTTAAAAAAATTTAAAATGATGAATATGATTTTCTGATTTTGTTAAGCATGGTAGGATATACACTATAAAATTAAAAATGAACTTAAAGGGGCTATTAAAAAATGGAAAAAACAAAATATCGTTTTAAAGATATTGTATGGAAAGACTTTTTCCTTATTGCGATTTTAATTGTAAGTATGATTGTTTTTACAGTGATTGGTATTTTATTTAGTTTTGTTTTTGTAGATCATTTAACAGAAAAAATAGTGATCAAAATAAGTGTGGTTGTACAACTGCTATCATACGTAGTTACTGTGTTTAGCTTTTATTTTTTACATACCAAGGATTTTAAAATAAATTTGAAGAGAAATATAGCATTTATAAAGCAGCATTATTTATTTCTTATCATTGTGACGATTGTTATGATGGTTTGTAGTGGAATTTATAACATGGTGATGCAAATGTTACCCAATGGTATTGGGTTTAATGAAACTCAAAATGAATTAGAACTAATGAATTTATTTGATCAGCCGTCATTTTTACCGTTTACATTTTTGTTAATTGTAATTGGTGCACCATTAGTGGAGGAAATATTTTTTAGACATTTACTGATAGGTGAATTAGGGAAAAAATTTAATGCTATTGTTATGGGGGTTATTTCAGCCATTCTATTTTCACTAATGCATGTGATGGGAGCGGAATCTCCATTAGAAATAGGAAGTTATTTAATTTTAGCGATTGCTATGGTCTATGCATACATCAAATCAGGTTTTAAACTCATTGCAAGTGTAAGTATTCATATGCTCAATAATTTAATCTCATTTGTTTTTACGCTAATTACGTTATATACATAATGGACAAGGTTGAAAAAATCCCACTGAGTTTTTTAGGACTCAGTGGGATTTAAAAATTGTTGATAGTTATTGATAGTAATATCTTGTGTTTTTATTTTTTTCTCAAATGAATATGAAATATCATGGATATCAACAATAGGTATTTCATTAGTTTTACCGAGACCAATTTCAAAAATAACTGCTTTCCATAATCCGTCTGTACATAATAAGCCTATAAAAATTACATTTTCAGTCATAATCTCATTATTTTTATTATACTCCATAGCCATCACATTTCTTTCGGTACAATAGATTAAGACTTCTGAAAAAATGGGCGGCAAGTCAACATGTGTTTGTTGATTGAATTTAATATATCGGTCTAGCTTTTTAAGCGCCCGTCTCATTTTCGTATATGGTAAATTTAAACATTTTTTAATAATTGCGTTTATCTCTTCTTTATATGGAAGTGTAGTATATGATTGACTTTCATTCAATACTAAGAATAAAGCGGTGAGTTGTTTATCAGTTAATTCGAGCTCATAACTATTTGGCGTCTCTTGGAGTTGATAACCACCTAATTTTCCATGTTTTGCTAGAATTTTTACTCCCTGATCTTCTAAATCTTGAATATCTCTTAAAATTGTACGTTTCGATACATTTAAGTCTGTCGCGAGTTCTGAAGCGGTAATTTGCTTATTTTGTTGTATGGCTTGTACCAATTTATTTTGCCTTTCGCGTTTATTCATTAGAAAGTCACCTCCCAAATGATTACATATTACATTCATTATAGCATAAAAGTGACAATGACGACATTTATAAAGTTTTAAAAAAAAGTTATAGAAAACGCTTACATTTTTTAGTTGTTTATGTTAGTATAATAATTAGTAACAAGGGGGTAGCGAAAAGATGACAAAGGGGTAGGCTATTACATATAGTTTTGTTAACATCTTTTTCGTACGAGTTACTAAGCAAACATCTTCAATATTTATTACTTACTTTCCTTTCTATAAGAGGCTGGGGCAATTAAATTGTCTCAGCCTCTTATCATTTTATTGAATATCATACTTATCGGTATAGAATAATGAAATCATTTATCGGACGATAGTGAATCGAATAGTTTGTTACCGTAATTATATTTATATGATAAAATAAAACAAATTATACATATGAAATAATTAAAATGAAAAAATTTAGTGATTCGCTTAAAGAGGAGGTCGCAAATGAATAAAGAAACATTATTAGATATAGATAATTTAGTTAGAGATTGGTTAACAACATTAGATGATATTATCCCACAATTAATAAAACAAATGGTTACTTCAACGAAAAAAAATCGATTTGATTTAGTGACTAATGTAGATAAATCTATTCAACAAAATTTTGAGCAATTTTTACAGCAACATTTTCCAAATCACCAACTTTTTGCGGAAGAAAAATCGAATGAAGGTATTCAAGCAAAAAAGGGTCATGTATGGGTCATGGATCCGATTGATGGTACTACAAATTTAGTTAAGCAACAGGAAGATTATTGCATTATATTAGGCTACTTTGTGGATGGTGAACCTACGTTGTCATACATTTATGATTATCCACACGGCAAGCTTTATAAAGCTATCAAGGGCCAAGGCGCATATATGAATGGTAAATTATTGCAACAGCCAGAAGATCTAAAATTAGAAGACGCGATTATTTCATTTAATACTTTGGTAATGAATGATGATACGATTCATGATTTAAATGATGCTTCATTTGGATATCGTTTCATTGGTTCATGTGGCTTAGATTCTGTGCGCGTAATTTTAGGACAATTTGGCGCACATGTAAATACAAATCCTAAACCATGGGATATCGCTGCACAGTTTTTATTCGCTGAAGAATTGGGATTGACAATGACGACGTTAAATAATTCAACTATAGATTTTGCGAAAGCGGGGCCATTTATTATAAGTAACAAAGCTTGTCATAAAGAAATGTTGACGATTCTAAATTCAGGATCTGGGTATCAAAAATAATTATTTTAAAATATTAATTATTTAACAATAGGTCTTAAGCACCATGTTCATTAAATAATTTTACTATATAATCTATAATTAATTGAAATAGAAAATCGAATATAGAATGGAGAATGAAAAAGGTGAATCGTTCTAACGAATATAATAAAAAGAAAATGGGGTTGCCCGCAAAAGTATTTTTGTGGTTTTTGGGTTTATTGTTAATTTTAGCAATTTTAGCCGTTGTGTATTTAGGTTTTAAAATATTTTCTGTCGGTGGTGCAATACATAATCCATTGGATAGGGATAAGTCATCTTTGAGGGAAAAAGAAGCCAACCTTAATAATGGAGATCCATTTACGATTGCTTTATTTGGTGTAGATTCAGATGCCAAAAGAGCTGCTAATGGCGGAGGACAGCGTAGTGATACGATTATGGTATTGTCTATCAACCCAGAGAAGAAATCTACTGAAATTGTGAGTATACCTAGAGATACTCAAGCAGATATCGTAGGTAAAGGTACAACTGAAAAAATAAATCATGCATACGCGTATGGTGGTCCTGACATGGCAGTGAAATCAGTAGAAAAACTATTGAATGTGCCGATAGATCACTATGCAACGATAGACATGGATGGAATGAAAGATATGATAGATACTGTTGGAGGTATTGATGTCACTAGTAACGCTACCTTCTCATATGATGGATTCCAATTTAATGAAGGACAAAAGTCTCGAATGGATGGAAAAGAAGCAATGGCGTTTATAAGAAGTCGTAAAGAAGAAGGTGCTGGTGGCGACTTTGGAAGACAAGAACGTCAACAATTAGTTATACAAGGTCTTGCCAACAAATTGACAAGTATCAGTTCAGTAACGCATTTTAACTCGTTGATGAATCACGTTGAAGATAATGTAAAAACTGATTTGACTTTAGGTGAGTTGAACAAAGTTAGAGGTAATTATAAAGATGCAAATGATAATGTTCACCGCCATCAATTAGAAGGTCAAGGTGGCATACAAGATGATGGTCTATATTATTTTGTACCTAGCCAAAGTTCATTATCTGAAATAGAAAGCGATATAAAAGATAATTTAGGTATCTAATTTAATAAATACACGCAACCACTGTATTGGTTGCGTGTATTTTATTTTTGTCACTAAAATAATAATTTTCAGAGAGAATATTTAACACTATAAATTAAAACTTATATTAAACAGTTAAAAATCAGTGGAAAGCCTTAACATTTTATTGATTTACATATACAATATAAATAACATTACCAAAAAGTGTGGGGCTTTTAAGATGGAATGTTGTCAGACATCTTTGATTCATAAACACGGGCTTTATAAAATTAATAGGGGTGAATAATATGCAAGAACATTTAATTATTACATTAGATGGCAAAGATTATCTTGTGGAACCCGGCACAAATTTACTACAATTTATTAAATCACAAGATACGTTTGTACCTTCTATATGTTATAACGAATCGCTTGGTCCAATTGAAACTTGTGATACGTGTACAGTAGAAATAGACGGTGTGATGCAACGTGCTTGTAGTACGACGATAGATAGACCAATGATTGTAAATACACAAAATGATAATGTACAAACAAGTCAAAAAGAAGCATTAGATCGTATTTTAGAAAAACACATGCTTTATTGTACAGTATGTGATTATAACAATGGTGATTGTGAGATTCATAATACAATGGATCAGTGGGGTCTCGAACATCAAACATATGAATATAAGGAAAAACCATATGAAAAAGACTATGGACCTTTCTATCGTTACGACCCAGACCAATGTATTCTTTGTGGAAGATGTGTGGAAGTGTGTCAAGACGTCCAAGTCAATGAAACTTTAACGATTGATTGGGAACGTCAACAACCACGCGTGATTTGGGATAATGATACAACAATTAACGATTCATCATGTGTTGGTTGTGGTCAATGTGCAACTGTATGTCCTTGTAACGCTATGTTAGAAGTAAACATGGAAGGAAACGCAGGCTATATGACAGATTTAGAGCCAGGTTCACTTGCTGCGATGATTGACTTAACTAAAAAAGCAGAACCAGGCTATGGCCCACTATTTGCAGTATCTGATTCTGAAGCGGCGATGCGTGAAGAACGCATCGAAAAAACTAAGACTGTATGTACATATTGCGGTGTTGGTTGTTCCTTTGACGTATGGACAAAAGGAAGAGAAGTATTGAAAGTTCAACCTCAACACGAATCTCCAGCCAACAAAATTGCAACTTGTGTGAAAGGTAAGTTTGGTTGGGATTACATTGATTCAGAGGAAAGATTAACTAAACCATTAGTACGTAAAAATAATCAATTCGAAGAAGTAGAGTGGGATGAAGCATTACAAGTAATTTCTGAAAACTTTAACAAAGTAAAAGCTTCTCACGGATCTGATGGTCTAGCATTTATTTCTTCTTCAAAAGCAACTAATGAAGAATCATATTTAATGCAAAAGCTTGCGAGACAAGTAATTGGTACGAATAATGTCGATAACTGTTCTCGTTACTGTCAAGCACCTGCGACAAAGGGATTATTTAGAACTGTAGGTCATGGTGGTGATTCAGGTTCAATCAACGATCTTGAAATTGCTGATATGGTTGTTTTAATAGGCACAAATACTGCTGAAGCACATCCAGTCATTGCTTCTCGCATTAAGCGTGGACATAAATTATATAACAACACATTAAATGTTTTTGATATTCGTAAACATGAAATGGCAGAAAGAGCTGACAACTTCTATCAACCTAAACCTGGTACTGACTTAGTTTGGTTATCAGCGGTGACAAAATATATTATAGATAATGACTTGCATGATAAAGCATTTGTAGATGAATGGGTAAATGGCTTCGATGAATATCATAAGTCTTTAGCACCATTTACGATGGAATTTGCCGAAGATACAACAGGTATTTCAAAAGAAGCACTCATAGATTTTGCACATCAAATGGTTAATGCTGAAACAGTGTCAATTGCGTGGGCTATGGGTGTCACACAACAAGATATTGGTAGTGACACGTCTACAGCAATTTCTAACTTATTATTAGCAACAGGCAATTATAGAAAACCAGGTACTGGTGCATATCCGCTTCGTGGTCACAACAACGTACAAGGATGTAGTGACATGGGTAGCATGCCTGATCAATTCCCTGGTTACCAAAAAGTAGCAGACGATGAAATTCGTGCAAAATTTGAAAGAGAATATGGTGAAACATTACCGAGTGTTCCTGGTAAAGATAATCACCAAATGATGGAAGGTATTCACGCAGGTGAAATTGACGCATTGTATTTATATGGTGAAGATACAGGTATTGTTGATTCAAATATCAACTATGTACAAGCTGCACTAGAAAAAGTTGGTTTTTTAGTCGTACAAGATGAGTTTTTCACTTTCACTGCTTCATATGCAGATGTAGTTTTACCAGCATGTCCTTCACTAGAGAAAACAGGTACATTTACGAATACTGAACGCCGTATCCAACGTTTATATCAAGCCCTTGAACCTAAAGGCGAATCTAAACCAGATTGGGTCATTATTCAAGATGTAGCTAGAACACTAGGTTATGATTGGAATTACACGCACCCAAGTCAAATTATGGACGAAATTGCTAAACTGACACCATCATATTCGGGCGTGAACTATGACAGATTAGATGGTTACAATAGTTTACAATGGCCTGTGGCTGAAGATGGCACGGATCAACCAACATTGTATTTAGATGGATTTAACTTTGAAGATGGTAAAGCGAATTTCTATCCTTTAACTTTCGATAATTTCTTTAAAGTGAATGAAAAATATGATTTACATGTAAATAACGGTCGTTTATTAGAGCATTTCCATGAAGGAAACATGACTTATAAAGTACCAGGTCTTGCATATAAAGTCCCTCAACCATTCGTAGAAGTATCTCCAGAACTAGCACAAGAAAGAGATATTCATGAAGGGGCAGAAGTTAAGTTGATTTCAGATAGTGGTGAAGCTGAACTAATTGCACATGTCACTGATAGAGTAAAAGGCAAAGAAATTTATATTCCACTTAATAACAATGCAATGATAAATGGTGATCAAGGTGCGATTAACTTATTGACGAACAGTGATGTGGATAAAGATACAGACACACCTTCTTATAAGCGTACAAGTTGTCGTATGGAAGTTAAAACACGTAGAGGAAAATCACCATTAAACCCTACAAACTTCCGAGTAGATAAACAAAGACAACCACAATATAGCGTACGTGTTGAAGACAAATGGAAACGTGATGATTACACTTTCCCAGGAAGTCAGGTGAATAAATAATGGCTGAGAGAATAACGAAAATTAAGCGCATGCAAAAGTCTGAAGAACAAATCAAACAAGAAAGTTTAGCAGAAGTAACAGATGCAATTGCAGCAAATAAAGATAGTATCATGAAAGCTATTAACATTATTAGCACGTTGGACGATGCTAAGATACTAGATGCAGTATCAGGTATGGTCAATAGTCGAGGTGTTATCGCTAATAAATTCGCAGTTGAATTAAACAAAGAACAATACACAGGATTGATTACAAATATGGCATCACTTGTTTTCCTTTTAGGTGATTTGAATGTCAATGACTTGAGCATTATGTTAAATAAAGTAAATAAAGGATTAAGTGTTGCAAATCAAGCTAGTCCAAACCAAAAAACATCTATCACTGGCTTAATGAGTGTACTGAGAGATGACGAAATGAATCGTAGTTTAACTTATATGTTAAATATGCTCAGAGGCATGTCTAGATCATAAAATGAAGTGTATATATTGATGAAAAAAGCCCTTATTGTGAATTTTTATTCACATGAGGGCTTTTTTGCTATGATAAATGACATATTGAAAATTAAGTAAATATGATACAATTTCAATAAACAGAATGATTTACTTAGAATATGATTACAAGGAGTGGAGTCTTATCAATCCGAAATTAATTAAAATCATGGCTATTATTTCAAATGTATTTTTAGTCATTGGTATTATATTTTTAATCACTTTAAATATTGCGATGGCGATTACAATGTTTGTTGTTTCATTGGCAATTAGCTTAGTGATTTTCAACACATTGTTTAGAAATCGAAAAGGCATGCGTATTGCAATTAATGTTTCCTTTATAATTGTACTTATTGCGATTATTTTTGCCTATTTCACATTGACTCAATAAAATGCAATGCAGGGAGATTTTAAAATATGAACGAGCGTGTTAAGCAACGTATACCGTTGATATTATTAATATTAATTATTGTTATATTTGCTATTTTATTAATAATAAATGAAACATCTTTATTTGAAAAACAAAGAACACATACCTTTAATGAAGCGGTAGATAAGCAAGTAAGTTCAGACGCATTAAATATGAAAGAACAGGAAGGTAAATTCATTAAAGCTACTACTACAGATGTGAAAAAAGCAATGGAGGTTAATAGTGATCAAGATGATTTAAACCATATGGATATTTCTGAAAAGGTATCTATGTCTGAAGCTGAAATAAATAAAATTTTAAAAAATAAAGGTGTATTAAAAGGGAAAGGTAAAACTTTTCTAGAAGCACAAGATAAGTATGAGGTTAATGTTTTATATTTAGTGAGTCATGCCTTAGTTGAAACAGGTAATGGTAAATCGGAATTAGCTAAAGGCATTAAAGATAAAGGTGAAAGGTATTATAATTTTTTTGGTATAGGTGCATTTGATGAAAATGCTGTACATACTGGTAGTAGTTTTGTAAAGAAACAATCGTGGACATCACCTGAAAAAGCAATTATGGGTGGGGCCCAATTTGTAAGAAAAAATTACTTTGATAATAAACAAATCTCACTTTATCAAATGAGATGGAATCCTAAGACACCAGGTGAACATCAATATGCAAGCGATGTGGATTGGGATGATAATATCGCTTGGTTTATGAAACATTTTTATAAAAATTTAGGCATTAAAAAAGATGACATTAACAAAGATTATTACTTGTAGTTGGATTATAGAGTATTGCAATCGCAATTTTTACAAGCTTTATTTAAGTTTTGTTATGTTATGATACAAATGTGAATATAATATTAAAAGATTAGGGAAAGTTGGAGTGAATAAAGATGAAAATAGCCATCGTTGGTGCAGGTATAGGTGGTTTAACTGCAGCAGCTTTATTAATAGAGCAAGGTCATGATGTAAGTGTATTTGAAAAAGAGGATACAGTATCTGAATTAGGTGCTGGTATTGGCATTGGTGGTAATGTCATTGAGAAATTGAATGGTCATGATTTGGCAAAAGGACTTAAAAACATTGGACAAGTCATCGATATGATGGAAGTTCGAGATGATAAAGACAAACTATTATCAAAACTTAAGTTGAAAAAAAATACAGTTAATTTAACGATGTCACGTCAAAGTTTATTAGAAGTGATTAAATCATATGTACCGGATAGTGCAATTTTCACCAATCATAATGTGACAGGAATTGAAAATGGGGATTTGAAAGTAACCTTACAATTTTCCGAGCAAACTTCACAATCATTTGATTTATGTATCAGCGCTGATGGTATCCATTCAAACATAAGGCAAGCAATAGTGCCAAATAGTAAGCCAATTTATCAAGGATACGCAGTATTCAGAGGCTTAGTTGATGATATTGATTTAAAAGATAACAATGTTGCTAAAGAGTTTTGGTCTACAAAAGGTAGAGTGGGCATTGTACCATTATTAAATAACCAAGCTTATTGGTTTATTTCAATTTCTGCCAAAGCCCATGATTCTAAGGTTCATGCTTTTGCGAAGCCACATTTACAGGCAAGATTTAATCATTTTCCTAATGAAGTCAGACAAATATTAGATAAGCAAAGTGAAACAGATATATTATTACATGATATGTATGATTTAAACCCATTGAAATCGTTTGTTTATCAACGTGTTGTACTTCTAGGTGATGCTGCACATGCAATGACGCCAAACATGGGGCAAGGTGCTGGCCAAGCGATGGAAGATGCTATTGTTTTAGCGAATTGTATGCAATCATATGATTTTGATTTAGCCTTAGAACGCTATAATAAATTGCGTGTAAAACATACAAAAAAAATAGTGAAACGTTCTAGAAAAATAGGAAAAACTGCTCAAAGAACAAATAAATTCGTCGTGAAAGCGAGAAATAAAATTGCTAAAATTTTACCTGATCGATTACTTTCAAATCAGACAAAATTTATTTATAAGTCGAAAGCAAAGTAAAACATATACATTGGCCAAAGCCTCAACATCACAAAACGTGTAAATGTAATTCGGAAAAATTATATTTACACGCTTTTTAATATCAAAATGTACTATTATTAGATAACTTTTCTAAGGTAATAATCTAGTTTGTTATTTTCAGTGATTCAATTATGTCAGCTAGAACGATCCGCTAACATAAAAATATTTTAAATTTTTATTGAATCATCAACTTTGCTAATAGAAAAAACACTTTCGTACTGTTCATTTTAAATGAATTCTACGAAAGTGTTTTTATTTTAATCCCATTGATATAGGGCAATTTATATTTGATTTAATAAAAATTGATGTTTAAACATGAGTTAAAAATAAGTGATGTCGCTGCATTGTTATTTTGTTAAATTATCAATGATTAATTAACGACAAATTTAGGTTCATCACCATTAAGTTTACTTATTGTGTCATTTGCTACAATTTTTGACATCATATCACGTGATTCAAACGTAGCATTACCAATGTGTGGCGTAATGACAACATTCTCTAATGATTTCAGTTCATCATTAATTTCAGGTTCAAATTCAAACACATCTAATGCTGCACCTTCGATGTCTTTATTTTTTAATGCTTCTACTAGAGAGGCTTCATTTACGATAGGGCCTCGAGCTGCATTAATAAGATAACTTGTTGGTTTCATTGACTTGAATTGTTCTGTGTCAAAGAGATGGTGTAAATCTGGATTATATGCAGCATTAATTGTAATGAAATCTGAGTGCTGTATGAGTGTGTCAAAATCAACATATTTAGCACCAATTTCACGTTCTTTATCAACTTTTTGATGAGGACCTGTGTATAGTACATTCATATCAAATGCTTTGGCACGTTTTGCCACTGCACTTCCAATTTCTCCTAAACCAATAATACCTATTGTTTTACCAGAAACTTCTCTACCACGGAAGAATAATGGTGCCCATCCGTCAAATCCAGTTGTACGACATAATTTATCGCCTTCAGGGATGCGTCTTGCAACTGCCAATACAAGTGCGAAAGTTAATTCGGCAGTAGAGTTTGTTGATGCTTTTGGTGTATTGGTTACATCAATTTGCTTTTGACGTGCATGTTTAATATCTACATTATTGAAACCAGCACCATAGTTTGTGATGATTTTTAAGTTTGAGCCTGCATCAATCACATCTTTATCAACATTAGTAGATAGAAGACTGATTAAAGCGTCGGCATCTTTAACACCTTGAATCAATGTTTCTTTATCAATAATTCCTTTACCTTCATACATATCAACTTCATAACCTTGTTCTTTTAGCAAGTTATACCCTACTTCTGGTATTGGGCCTGCAATAAATACTTTTACCATATATAATCACTTCCTTTACTTAAAGTATAGTAAATTTCATATAAGTAAACAAACTTTTACATTGCTCTCAATTCAAACAAAGTAAATATCACTTGTGATTATCATTGTAGCGTTATATAAGCTTTTTATTTTAGTAGATACTGTACTAAATTTAAAAATTACGTTAACCAACGATTTTTAAACCAACAATTGCTAAAACAATGACAACAATAAAGAAAATACGCTTGATATTTTTAGATTCATTATAGATAAGCATGCCTGCTAGTGTGCCTCCACCTGTACCTATACCGCTCCATACTGCATAAGCCGTTCCCATAGGTATGCCCATTGTCATTGCTAGTTTAAGTGTACTAAAACTACAAATAAAGGCAACTGCTAAAAGCACTACGAACAGTTTCTTTTTAGTACGAGCAATTTCATTTAGAATAATGACACCAACAACTTCTAGTAAACCTGCCATAAATAGTATCATCCATGCCATTATTGTTCAGCCTCCTCTGTAGTTAATTTAAGACCGATAATTCCTATAACAAGTAAGATAACTAATGCTATTTTCATAATGTTAAAATGATCACCGAAAAATATCATATCAACCAGTACTGTTCCAATAGCACCAATACCTACAAATACAGCATAAACAGTACCAACAGGTAATGACTTACAAGCTGAAATGACTAAATAGAAACTTAAAATTAAGATAATAATCGTACCGGTCCAACTCAAAAATGAATCAGCAGAGTTTAACCCAGTAACCCATAATATTTCTATAATCCCTGCCAAGATAACTTTAAACCACTGCATTTGCTTTAACCTCCTTTTTACATGAAACGCTACTATTTTCTCAAACTTTTAATTAGCCTGCAATATGTAAGCCTTAATTCAATATAAAAGGGTCTGGTATATACAGTACTTTGACAAGTGAAAAGTCAATTTTTATTGAAATCATATAGAAATTGCCTTTTTAAATATGGTTTTAGTTATAATTAGCTCATTGAGTCGCTACTTTTCTTTTATTAAATACCATTAATATAAAGAAATAATGATTATAATAGGACAATTGTTTTAGGATTTACTCTAAAATGATTTATTGGTTTATAAAAAGGCGGTTGATTTTGTGAGAGTCACATCATTCAGCTACGATCATTAAGCAATTTTTCTATTTTACGACTAGAGAATGATATTATGTGTACATATATATAGTGATTTTTAACCTCTTGTTAGTATGATATCGCACCACAAGATGTTTAAATGCATCGAATACATTTTCAGGGATTGTTTTATCGATTTCATTCATTAATATGTCGTGGCATATCATTTGTGAGAAAATGAACTGAAGTTTCCATTGGTAGTGTTTGTAGAGTCAAGTTATAATCTTATACATATATCGCTCGTTAATTTAATAGTGGCTATTAAATGATACGCATAAATCTTATTTTTTGAATGACAAAATATAAGTTGTATCGATTTTGTTATGTACTAACGCCCGTGGGAATCCGTATGAGTGAGAGACGACAGGCTCGCACAATCCCCCTAGTCAACTACGCACAGTCAAAATCGTAAAATTTTAAATATAAAGAGGACCAATCCATATTAAGGATTGGTCCTCTTATTTTAAGAATGGGGATTTATGTCCCAGACGCTTATATAAGTTACTACTTGTTATTAAAAACAGATTGTTATTGACATTTTTAATATAAATAACTGTATTTATCATACGCATAAAATCATGAAATAAGTATAAGACCTTATGTTTTGTATGACTCCCAATCGTGATGACTTAATGACAATATTAATTTAAGTGAATATAGTTATATGAACTAGCTTCACCAGCTGAAATTGTACGTTCACTTACTGAGAATGGTCCACCATTATAGTTCATTTCAGAAACATTAACCGAACCATCACTGTTTACATTTTCAACATATGCTACATGGCCCATGCTACCTTCACTAGATTGTAAGATAGAACCTGCTTCTGGAGAATTATTAACTGTATATCCTGCTGAAGATGCTGCAGATGCCCAATTATTTGCATTTCCCCATGTAGAGCCGATTTGACCACCTGTTTTATCAAATACATACCATGTACATTGTCCAGCAGTGTACAAGTTTGCACTTGATCCTGATGTAGCTTGAGTAGTGTTTTGGTTAGCTTGAGTAGATTGTTCAGCTGCGTTTGCTTCATTTCCGTGATCTAAACCTACAATTGCTGCGCCGATACCTGCTGTTAATGTTGTTGCTGTTACTATTTTTTTCATAATAAAAAAGTCCTCCCAAAATTTAATTCATCTATTATTTTAATAAAATTTATTTTTATAATTACTGCGTTAGTTTCAACGACAATTTATACAATAACAGAAGATTATCACTTTGTGTGGAATGTTACGTATTTGTAAAACAATTAAAAAGACCTCACATATTGTTGTAATAAACAACACGTGAGGTTACAAAAGCAAATATTGTTGTAATATAGTATAAATTGCACAAGTATAAGGTTTAACACGATTATCAACACATATACTAAATTTGTATATTACAGAAGGTGTAAAGAATCACAAAATTTTGATATAAATTATTTGAAAAATCTAATAGATAACGGAGGTAAATAATCTTCGCCATTATATGCTTTTACGGCTGCTACTATTGTAAAAATAAAATTTAAAATTGCGAAAATAGGAAATAAAATAAAGCCTATGAGAATAAACATCAAAATAGTTGAAACGGTTAGCCAGATAACATATGAAATTAGAAAATTAAAATAGTTTTTACCAGCTCTATCAACAAATGCAGAATCTTCACGTTTAATAAGCCAAATGACTAGTGGCGCTAAAAATGTAGTGAAAAAACTAAGTACATAAATTAATGTAGCCATCAATCTTGCATCACTATTAGGTTCTTGATTTAATACTTCACGATTTGCGTAATCTTCAGTCATTATTATTCCTCCTTTTAATTTACTATTACTATAACAAAACCCAAAATGAGTTGTACATTATTTGAAAAATTTTATAAAAAGCCTGTTTACCAAGTGGCGATATTGTTAAAATATAGAAATGCACTTAAGTACCTTTAAATTGAGAAAATTAGATAGGTTGTATACCAGTGTTTATCATTTTTCTTAATAGGTTATACATGAGAGTAATGTTTAATACGAAAAAATTCAATGTTTAAAGAAAGAAGGGTGTTTATGAAGATAGCTATTGTAGGATCAGGTAATGGTGCTGTTACTGCAGCACTTGATATGGTTAATAAAGGACATGAAGTCAAGTTATATTGTAGAAATCAGTCTATAGATAAATTTGACAAAGCCATTGAACAAGGTGGATTTACATTTAATAATGAAGGTGAAGAAACCTTCGTAAAATTTACTGACATAAGTGATGATATGGAATACGTGCTTGAAGGTGCTGATGTTATACAAGTTGTGATACCATCATCATTTATTGAACATTATGCGCACACAATGGCGCCATTTATCAAAGCGAATCAGTTAATTTTCTTTAATATTGCTGCTGCAATGGGATCAATACGTTTTATGAATGTGTTAGAAGATATGCATATTGATGTAATGCCTAAGTTTGCAGAAGTAAATACATTAACTTATGGTACGCGTGTCGATTTTGAAGCAGCACGTGTCGATTTATCTTTAAATGTTAGAAAAGTACATTTTTCAACATATGATAAAGAAGAGTTAAGTGATAGCTTTGATACAATTGAGCAGTTATATCCTCATATTGTAAAAGAAGAAAGCTTATGGAAAACAAATTTAGAAAATGGTAATCCTGAAGTTCATCCAGGACCAACATTATTAAATGTAGGAAGAATAGATTATGCTGATGAATTTGCGTTGTATGAAGAGGGAATCACAAAACATACTGTGCGTTTATTACATGCAGTAGAGTTAGAGAGACTAACACTAGGGCGAAAATTAGGATTTGAGTTATCTTCTGCAAAAGAAGCTCGAATTGAACGTGGTTATCTAGAAAGACAAGATGAAGATGAACCACTCAATCGTTTGTTTAATACGAGTCCTGTATTTTCTCAAATTAAAGGACCTAATCATGTAAAAAATCGTTATTTAACAGAAGATATTGCATATGGTTTAGTGCTTTGGTCAAGTTTAGGAAGAGAAATTGATGTGCCAACACCTAACATTGATGCGATTATCATTATTGCATCAACAATTTTAGAACGTGACTTCTTTGAAGAAGGATTAACGATAGATGAGTTAGGAAAAGATAAGTTAGGATTGTACTAATTATAATATTCATTCATATAAATAAGGGGAAATGTGTATGAAAAGACAACCAACTTTTTTAGAATCTATTTCAACAATCATTGTGATGATTATTATTGTAATAACTGGTTTTGTTGTGTTTGATATTCCAATTCAAGCATTACTTATTCTTTCTTCAGCTTATGCTGCAATTATTGCGAGACGCGTAGGTTTAAAATGGAAAGATTTAGAAGAAGGGATTACTAATCGTTTAGCGACTGCTATGCCAGCGATATATATTATATTATCTGTAGGTATTATTGTGGGTACTTGGATGTATTCGGGAACAGTGCCCGCACTGATTTATTATGGCTTAGAATTTTTAAATCCTAATTTGTTTTTAGTATCCGCATTTATTATTTGTGCAATTACATCAGTTGCTACTGGTACTGCGTGGGGGTCAGCATCTACAGCAGGCATAGCGCTGATGGCGATAAGTACACAATTAAATATTCCAGCTGGTATGGCAGCAGGTGCGATTATTGCAGGTGCAGTTTTTGGTGATAAGATGTCACCACTATCAGACACGACTAATTTAGCAGCACTAGTTACTAAGGTGAATATCTTCTCGCATATAAGAGCGATGATATGGACAACGGTTCCAGCGTCTATCATCGGATTAATTGTGTGGTATTTTGCCGGTTTACAATTTAAAGGTAATGCGAATACTTCACAAGTTAATGCGATGCTTAAGGAACTATCAACGATTTATAACATTAACTTTTTCGTATGGTTACCGTTAATCATTATTATTGTATGCTTGTTGTTTAAAATTTCAACAGTGCCATCGATGTTAATCTCTAGTGTCAGTGCGATTGTTATCGGTGCATTTAATAATGGTTTTAAAGTGACAGATGGCTTTAAAGCAACATTTGATGGTTTTAATAAAAGTATGGTACCAAATTTACATGGCTCATTATCCGAAAAAGCGATTAATTTAATAGAACAGGGCGGTATGATGAGTATGACAGAAATTGTAGTCACGATCTTTTGTGGCTATGCTTTTGCTGGTATTGTGGAAAAAGCAGGATGTTTAGATGTAATCTTGAAGAAAATATCTAGTAATATTAATTCTGTAGGGACTTTAATTCTTGCTACAGTTGTAGGTGGATTAATGATGGTGTTAGCTGCAGGCGTTGCTTCTGTAGTGATAATCATGGTTGGTGTATTAATGATGGATATGTATAATAAAATGGGCTTGGATCGCTCAAATCTATCTAGAACATTGGAAGATTCAGGTACAATGATTATACCATTGATACCTTGGGGAACATCTGGTATTTATTATACCCAACAATTAGGCGTTTCTGTCGATCAATTCTTTATTTGGGCTGTGCCGTGTTATTTATGTGTCTTCTTTGCAATATTTTATGGATTTAGTGGTATTGGCATCAAGAAAGCTAAAGTTAGCGAAGAATAAAAGTAACATAGTATCATTGTGATAATAAATTAAGAAAAAGTAGTAATGTATTCAAGTTGCAAACTTGTTTATATTACTACTTTTTTAGTTAGATTTAAGTGGAATTATTAATAATATGTTTATGAGATAGCTAATTCGGCTAAACAAAACTATGGATGAGGTGGTTCCGTATTGAATTTAGTAATTATTGTAGCGATATTACTTTATGTTATAGGAATACATCAATATTTCAATATAGGTAAAGATTTTAAATATCCTTCTATTATCTATTTTATAGTCGGTTTTATATTGTATATTGTAGCGATGGTACAGTATAAAGCCGATTTATGTTAACAATACACAAATGGTATATGTATAGTTATACTTGCATAAACCATAATTTAAATGGTTTTAATTCTCTAAATTAAATTAATCTATGATGGTAGTCATGTTATTTTTACAATGATACAAGTGAGTATTATATTGCTAATTTTAGATATAAGCTGATGCATCATTGAAGATTTATCACTTTAAAAGTGTACATAAAAGATGATTAGAATTGATAAAAGTACCAAATGGTGACCTAAGTTCCAGTCATCTAAGATGATATGAAACATACTAAGATCGCTTCAAAACTAATCTTAGTATGTTTTTTAATATTTTAAAGCGTATGTGTTGATGATCGTTGATGTAGCTGGATTGTGATAAAATACAGGTTTCCAACTTAGTAATTATACACACTATATAAATTTCATATAACTTCTAAGTCCGTATCACTTTGCAAAATCGCTAATATTGGTATGTATTAGAAAAAACAATACTAATTAAATATATCTAGAATAATTGTAAGTGATATTATCCAGTTAAAAGCTAAAAGTGAAATAAAAAAGCAGCAATTTCTATATCGTTTCAATAGAAATTGCTGCTTGATTATGTCTAGCTATTTTTATGTGCTAACATTTAGTGAATGTAGTTATAGCTTGAAGCTTGGCTAGCTGAAATTGTACGTGAAGTAACAACACCAGGACCTTGACCATAGTTCATTTCAGATACACGGATTGAACCGTCGCTGTTTACACTTTCAACATATGCTACGTGTCCCATAGCACCAGTTGAAGATTGTAAGATTGAACCTTGTGAAGGTGAATTGTTTACTGTGTAACCTGAAGCAGCTGCAGCGCTTGCCCAGTTGTTAGCGTTACCCCAAGTTGAACCGATTTTACCACCGACTTTATCAAATACATAATAAGTACATTGGCCAGAAGTATATAGGTTGTTAGAAGAACCTGAAGTGCTAGAAATAGAACTTGATGAACTTGATGGCGCGCTTGTTGTAGTTACTTTGATGTTACGGTCTGAAGTTGAATTTGAAGCAGCTCCACCGCCACCAGTTGTATTATTATTAGCTGTATATGATTGAGTAGCGTTACCATATGTAGAACCATAATTACTGCTTTGACTATTACTTGCATAGCCATTGTTATTTGAATGAGCTTGGTCTGCTTGGCTTGGATTCCAATTACCTTGCCAAGTGTAGTGGTAATTACCTTGTTGATCTATTGTATATGAATAGCTATAAGAAGTTGGGTCATTAGGGTTATAACCATTATTATTTTCAGCAGCATCTGCTTCGTTTTGTGCAAATGCGAAAGTAGCGATTCCTGCAGTAGCGATTGTAGCTGTAGCGATTTTTTTCATTGTAAAATATCCTCCTAATAATTATAAAGCATTTAATTTATTATCTCAGTCTCTAAATGACAATAGTTTAAAACATTTTTTTTCGTTGTTTTTTAACGACAAGCAATACTTTATCAGATAATGGTCGGTTTGTGTGCAATGTTATCATTTTGTAATTTAACTCTAATAATTAATCGTTAGATGTAACAAATAACATTAGTTTTATATAGTTCTCAGCGCCCATTGTTATCACATTTTAATGATTTCATGTGTAATCTTGCACTCTAATTTATTACAAATCTGTAAAATAACAGAAAATTACAAATGCTAACAAATGCTAAAATTTAGTTATTTAAATAATATATTATTTTCTAAAGTTAGAGATTATTTATTTTTTGAAAGAATTGAGAGTAATTTATACAAATACGGCTGTAATGTTCATGAGCAATGCTATTGACAGTTTATTTGAAAGGTTTTAAGATAATGAGTATAAAAAATATACTTGGTAAGCGAGGTGAATTAATGAAAATTGAGATTGGCTTAACATCATTTGCTGATAATAGTGAAATTTTCACCGATAAAGGTAAAACATCTGCAATTAGCAATGCTCAGAGAATAAGAAATATCATAGAAGAGATTGAAATTGCAGATGACTATGGTCTTGATGTTTATGGGTTAGGAGAGCATCATCGACCTGATTATGCCGTTTCTGATCCTGTTACAGTCTTAGCTGCAGCGTCTAGAAATACAAAGCAAATTAAATTGAGTAGTGCTGTAACTGTGCTATCCTCAGATGATCCTGTAAGAGTTTATGAAAGGTTCTCAACATTAAATGCAATTTCAAATGGTCGTGCCGAAATAATGGTAGGAAGAGGTTCATTTATAGAATCATTTCCACTATTTGGGTATAACTTAAATGATTATGAACAATTATTTAATGAAAAGATTGAATTATTAATGCAAATTAATCAAAATGAAATTGTAAATTGGACCGGTCAACTGAGACCCAATATACAAAATTTAGGTGTCTATCCTAGAGTTGAGCATGGTATTTTACCTATTTCTATAGCTACAGGTGGAACACCTGAATCTTCATTGAAAGCAGGAGCATTAGGATTACCCATCACTTATGCTATAATTGGCGGTGACCCCAAAAGATTCCGCAGAAATATTGATATGTATAAATCGATAGCCGAATCCTATGGTCATGATGTGAAAGAATTACCGATTGCTACGCATTCTTGGGGGTATATTGCTGAAACGGATGAACAAGCTTTTCGTGAATTTTTCCCTTCAGTAAAAGCAAGCCATGATGTATTAGCTAAGGAACGTGGCTGGCCACTATATGATGAAAATAGTTTCATTCGTGAAGCAGGCCCGAATGGTGCATTATATGTTGGAAGTCCGGAAACTGTGGCTAATAAAATTATTGAAACTGTTGAAACACTAGGTTTATCTCGCTTTATGTTGCATACACCTGTAGGTTCAATGCCACATGAGCATACAATAAACACCATTAAATTATTGGGTGAGCGGGTAAAACCTATTGTAGATAAATATTTTGAAAACAAATAGAAGGAGAGTAAAAATGATATTACGTTATTTAACAAATTTAAAATTAGCAAAAGAATTATATGGTGCAGCGAAACCAAAATTAAAAGGTGACAAATCTATGAAAGATACTTTTACTGAAGTATTTAATTTACCTGCAAATGCAGTACCTTTAGCTGGTGCTTTAGAATCATTAAGTGCAGTATTTTTCGTGCTAAGCTTTGCAAGTAAAAGATTATCACGTATTGCTTCGTTAATGACGATTACTGTGCTAGGTGTAGCAGCGTATAAACACTTTGAAGCTGGACATGGTAAAGCAGGTGCAAAACATGCACTTGATTTAACAGGATTAGCAGCGCTTAGCTTATTAGATACGTTAGATTGTAAAAAGAAATAATTATTTATTAAGGTATCGTCTAGATATCAATATGATAAAGTGTTTCTTTTTAAATAAAGAATAATAAGAAATGAAAATTAACACAACTTGGGACTTTAATAAATGTCTCAAGTTGTTTTTTTATACAGATTTTTTATGAGGAAATTACTTGTAAATAGTGATAATTGAAACATTTCGTTTTAAAAACGATATTACACTTTGAAAATGATAATTTGATATTTATGTGTTTATAATGAGAGAGTGCTACAACATAGCTCCATGACATTAGGCAGTTTGTTTGGTTAATATAGTTGTTTGGTTGACATATATAACAATGCTTATTATTAGATATGCCGAAGTATTTTTAGTTGGTTTTAGTGATCTTCAATTTATTAAATTAAAAGCAAATGCTAATAATTTTAAAAATTTATATAAGCTATTAGTGAATTTTTAGTAACAAAAAGGATATATGTAGCACTAAATTTTAATAATAAAAAGTGATATTAAAAAAATAGTAGTAAAACCTAATATTTTTCATAGTAAGCCATATTGAATTCAATAGCATAAATAGGATAAAATTATATTACATAAAGACAGGCACACATTGAAATATATTAACAACATGAAAAAACATAAGGAGTGGTTTTATGGAAAAATTAAAAGAATTAAGTGAACTAAACGAATTAATAACTTTGTATCAAAAAGGGAAACAGTTTTTCAAAGAAACTAAGAAATATCACAAATTAAATTATGAAGAAATATTTATTTTGAATTATATACATGAGTGTCAATCTTATGAGGTTACCGCAAAAGAAATTGCGCAATATTCAGAGTTAAAACCGTACTACTTAACGAAAGCATTGCAAAAATTAATTAAAATGGGTTATTTGAGTAAAAAGAGAAGTGATATTGACGAACGTACAGTTGTTGTATATATAAATGAAACACAACGTCAGAAAATTGAACATATGATAAAAACATTACAAGACTACCTAAAGTAACTCACTTTTGAAAATGAGTCGTGTTACATATATAAAAAAACGAATATTCTGAAAAGTGTAATTTTATTTTATTAATTATATATTGAACCAAAATATTATTTGAGTAAAACATTAAATGTGATATACTAATATTTGTTAAATGAAAGCGCATACAAATATTAGAAGGGTGTTTTTATGAATTTACTTTTAGGGGTTATATTTTTAGGTATTGTTTTATGTTTGTTTACACTTTTTACAAGTAAGGCACCAAATGGTGGAAAAGCAATGGGAGCGCTAGCAAATGCTGCAATTGCTTCTTTTTTAGTCGAAGCCTTTCATAAATATGTAGGTGGAGATTTAATGGGAATTCCATTTTTAGGCCAGTTAGGTGAAGCGGCAGGTGGCTTAGGCGGGGTTGCTGCTGCTGGTTTAGTTGCTTTAGCAATGGGCGTTTCTCCTGTATATGCATTTGTTATTGCCGTTGCATGCGGTAACATGGATTTACTACCAGGTTTTGTCGCAGGTTACATAGCCAGTTTTGGTATGAAATGGATAGAACAAAAATTTCCCGATGGTTTGGATTTAATAGGTTCAATTATTATCATTGCACCTATCACACGAATTATTGCAATTGGTGTAGCACCTGTTGTAGATGCGACATTATTGCAAATAGGTAATATCATTAAAGATTCGACAACTTCAAGCCCAGTACTAATGGGGATAGTGCTAGGGGGGATTATAACAGTTGTAGCAACTGCACCTTTAAGCTCAATGGCATTGACTGCGTTATTAGGACTTACAGGAACACCAATGGCAATTGGTGCATTGGCAGTTTTTGGATCATCGTTTATGAACTTTGTTTTGTTTAAACGAATGAAGTTCGGTGATCGTAAAACAACGATTTCTGTGGCTATTGAGCCGTTATCACAAGCAGATATCGTTACTGCCAATCCAATTCCTGTTTATGCTACAAATTTTGTAGGCGGTGCTGTATCGGGCGTTATTATTGCTATGTTTGGACTTGTTAATGAAGCAACAGGCACTGCAACGCCAATTGCAGGTTTAATGGTGATGTTTGGCTTTAATAATGCATTGACTGTGATTATCGTTGCATTATTATGTGCAATAGGAAGTGCTGTTTGTGGTTACTTAGGATCTATTGTGTTCAAAAATTATCCTATTATAACTAAAGATGAATTACAAAATGGTAGAATGCCTAAAAAGGTTAAGAATTATTATAAAAGAAAAAGACAGTATGCCGAAAGTTTAGCAATGTAGCTATTAAAGACAATGTTATAGGAATAAATGAAAACTTAAAAAGACTGGAACGTCCATATCAATATCAAGGCCCGTAACTACATTTTGAAATAATGTAGTTACGGGCCTTTTTGATACTCATATTTTATATTGAGTGCTGATTTTTTGTCACTGTGAGATTGAAAAGAAAACGCATCATAAATGTTCAGTACATACGACTAACTATTATATTAACTGTAAAAAATAAGTCGTTATGTATACATGTGTCAAGGTTAAAATTATAGATAAGCACATGGAGTTTTGGAAATCGATAAAACAGAAAATTTAAATAAGTGTCTATATGAAAATGATTTTGTTCTATTGTGATTTATGCTGTGGTTTTTGAAGTCATATATTGTGCTGAACGGTTTTCAACTTTAGAAAATAACAATTCTAGTACTATGGCAAGTAACCAATAAAATATTGCTGCTACACTATATACAGTTATAAAACAATAGCCTTCATTTGCAATAACATGACTAACTGCCATAATCTCAGTAACTTGTACTGCGAATGCTAGAGAAGTTCCTTTGATAAGCATTATAAATTGATTTTCAATATTGGGAAGCGCATAGCTGAATGCTTGCGGTAATATAATTTCTTTGTAAGTTCTAATTGTTGAAAGTCCTACAGTTTGAGCAGCTTCAATTTGATCGGTATCGACTGAAAGTAATCCCCCTTTAATAGATTCTGACAAATATGCAACAGCATGTAAGGAAAACACAATAAATGCAATAACTAATGGTGAGAAAATATCAGGATTAATTGTCAATGTAAATTGTGCATTACTCCAAATCACTAATTTTGGTATGCCATAATACATAATAAATAATTGGATAATAAGTGGTGTGCTTCTAAAAAAAGAATTATATATCACTATAATTTGAGAGAGAATTGGAACATTTTTAGTTTGAATAAAAGCAAATAGTGTGCCGATAATTAAACCTACGATCATTGCTACAATTGAAATAATAATTGTATTTGGTACACCCTTAAGCACTTCTGAAACAGTATAAAGTATAAATGACAAAGTATTACCTCCTTAGACACGATATGGTTTTTGGGCTCGTTTATTGATGAGTGCAAATATAGTTTGTATGATAAGAGCGATTATCCAGTAAATAATAGATATGACGACATAAACTTCTAACATACCTAGTCCATAGTTATTTCCAATAATTAATTTAACTTGTCCCATCATATCAATAATCCCAATTGTAAAAGCTAAAGATGTGTCTTTAATTAGTTCAATCACTTGTGTCGTCAAGTTTGGAATACTGTTGCGTAACGCTTGTGGAATTATAATATCTACTAAAATCCGTGGGTAAGATAAACCGACAGATAGTCCTGCTTCAATTTGGCTATAGTCTACTGATTGGTATCCTGCCCGTATAATCTCTGAAAGATAAGCACCCGTATGCAATGTGAACGCTAAAATCACAAAAAACAGTCTGCTAAAATGATTGATATCGATTTGGATGAATAATAATAATTGCGGCAAAGCAAAATATGCCAAAAAAAGTTGTAAAATTAAAGGTGTACTTCGAATAAAAGACAGATAAATACGGACGATAGGTGATAATACTTTTACTTTTTTGATACGGATGGTTGCTAATAAGCACCCAAGTATTAAGGCAAAAAAGAGTGACAATATAAAGATGAATAGTGTTATGGGTAATTGTTGTAAAACTTGGCCGAATAAATCACCCCAGTTAACAGAATTTGTCATGATTGTACCTCCAATTTATCTTTTTGCTTGTTTATTTCATCCAAATCATCAAATACATTGATATCAAAATATTTTTCAGAAAGTTTTTGTAATTCACCTTCATCTATCAGTTCTTGAGTAGCTTGATCAATATCGTCATGCAATTTTTGATGCTTTTTATTATAGACAATATGCAATGATTCTTTTTTTATAATTCCGCCAATTTTAACATCAGCATTGATTTGTTTTTGAATCGCATTGTAAGTGTTCCAGTTTAAAATCATGGCATCACGTCTGTTATTGCTAACCATTTTTAAATTGTCCCCGTTAGAAGGTTCTTGAATAGTATCGATATCAATTTTTGGAGAATGTGAATTATTATACTGAGATAATATAGAGTATAATCCGCCACTCGGTGCCATTGGTGTTAATTTTTTATCAGGTAAGTCATTGAGTGAATGTATATCAGAATTATTTTTATGAACAACAATTAAAGGCAATGCGTAACTATAAGGAACGTCTTGATAGAGAAATTGTTTTTCACGTTCAGGCGTTTTGAAAAACCAGTTAATTCCCATATCAAACTTTCCAGCACCAATACCTACAAGATTAGATTCTTCCTCGCCAACTTCATAGTTAAACTGATATTGCGGTAACTTTTTTTCTAATAGTTTTAGGTAGTCTATATCCAAACCGGCAAACTCATTTTGTTTATTTGTATACAAATAAGGCGGATTAACTTCTGCAGAAATTGCTACTTTGATTTCTTTTTTATTATTATGACTTGTGGATTCTTGTGTTTGACTACATCCACTAAATAACACCGTAATCAACAATGAAATGATTAAAATGCGTAACTTATTATTTTTCATAATAAGTCACGCTCCATTTCTACGGTGTTTAAAAAACGATTAATTCTTTTAGAATCAGAAGATTCTAAAACTGATTGTGGTGTACCTTGTTTCAATATTTTACCTTCATCTATAAATAGAATTTGATCTGCAATTGCTTTAGCAAATTGTATTTCATGAGTGACGATTACCATGGTCATGCCTTCTTGTGCAATAGATTTGATAAGTGACAATACGCCTTGAATTGATTCAGGATCTAACGCAGACGTAGGTTCATCTAATAGCAGTACTTCTGGATTAAGCGCTAAGGCACGTATGATTCCTATGCGTTGACTTTGACCACCAGATAGTTGTGAAGGATATTTATCTTTTTGGTTTAATAAATTAAAACGCTCTAAATAAGAAATGGCCATTTCATTTGCCTGTTTAGCAGGCATTTTTTTACCATGTATCAAGCCAACTGTAATGTTTTCAAGAATTGTTTTGTTTTTGAATAAATTATAGTTTTGAAACACCATCGCAGATTTCTTTCTTAACTGTGAAATATCTTTTTTTGAATGTTTATCGGCGACAAAATTTTGATTACCAATTTGAATTGTACCTGATTTTGGTATCGCTAACGCGTTCAATGTTCTAAGTAGCGTTGTTTTACCTGATCCACTTGGACCGATGATAGCAGTCACAGTTCCCTTATTTTGTGAAAAGCTAACGCCATTAAGAACAGTATGATTTTTATATTTATGTATTAAATGTTCAACTGTAATCATTTTAAACCCCCAGAATATCAATACGTACAAAGTATCACATTAATCCTTATCGGTAAAGTAAGATTTTGTAATCTAATAGCTTTTATTCGTTATAAGCGAGTGTTACACTAAGTTTAATAGAGAAAAGTCTAAAATGAGGTGGACACTGTGAATTATTCTGCATTAATACATACAGAGATACAAAAAAAGTGGATAGATAAATTTGATTCAATCAAAGCGCAGTTTAAAGAAAAAGCTGATTATAATGATAAACATTCAAGATTTCCATATGAAAATATTGATTGGTTGGTAAAAGAAGGTTATACGTTATTAACGTTACCTAAAGCATATGGTGGTGAGGGTGCGACTGTTGAAGATATGGTTGTACTACAGACATATTTAGGAGCAATAGATGGTGCGACTGCACTTTCAGTTGGCTGGCACCTTAGTGTTGTTGGGCAATTATATGAACAACATGCTTGGGAACAAGATATGCTAGAGCGCTTTGCAGTAGAAGTGAAAAAAGGTGCATTAGTTAACAGAGCTGTCAGTGAAGCCGAAACAGGTAGTCCTACTCGCGGCGCAAGACCTGCTACACATGCAATAAAAAAAGATAACGGTTTTGTGATTAATGGGGTCAAAACCTTTACTTCAATGAGTAAAAGATTAAGCCATTTTATTGTAAGTGCCTATTATGAAGAAATTGATACTGTTGGTTTTTTCTTGATATCTGAAGATACGCCTGGTGTGGAGATTGCAGACAATTGGAATATGGTAGGCATGCGTGCAACTGAAAGTCACGATTTGATTTTAAATGATGTTTTCATTCCAGAAGAAAATTTTGTAGAAATAAGAGGTGCGGGTGGCAAGCAACCTAATGGCTGGATACTACATATCCCTAGTACATATCTAGGTATTGCACAAGCGGCGAGAGATTATGCCGTAGATTTTGCAAAAAATTATAGTCCTGCAAGTATTGATGGTGTGATTGGCGATATTTCAACTGTACAGCAAAATGTTGGTAAAATGGAATCATTACTATTGTCTGCACGCCACTTTTTATGGAGTACTGCAGCGTTATACAACCAACAACAAGAGATACCGATTTGGAATGAAACTTCAGCAAGTAAAGTGTTGGTGATGAATCAAGGTTTAGAAGTAATAGATATTGCCATGCGTATTGTGGGCGCTAAGAGTCTAGAAATGGAACGACCATTGCAACGTTATTATAGAGATATGCGAGCTGGTCTGCATAATCCGCCGATGGAAGACATGGCTAATGCCAATATAGCCAAGTCAGTACTGGGTTTCTTCGATTAGAAAGTGTGTATTGATACCATTTTGATACCATTTTCATTTCAGTCATTAAAATATTTCATCGCATCATGTTTTTTACTCGTGTAAAAATGAGTGTACGTGTCTACAGTTTCTGTTATACTTGAATGGCGTAGTAAATCTCTTAACACATAAATGTCACACCCTTTATCAGCTAAGTAACTTGCGTAAGAATGACGCAATCCATGCGAAGTGATATTGGGGAAAACGGCTTTGACGATTCTTGAAAAGTGTGCGTAGTCGGGTGGGCGGTAACCACCGAATACAAACATTTCATCGTTGAAGCCTTTTATTTTTGTCTGACTTTCTTCATATTTTCTTTCTAACAATTCAACCAATACATTTGGCATAGGTAATAATGCAACAGATGAACTTGTTTTAGGATAATCGGCCATTTTACGTGCTGTAATATCCCAAGTCTTAGAAACAGACGCTTCTTTTTTTCGTAAATCTATGTCTGTCCACAACATGCCCATAGCTTCACCAATTCTTGTACCGGTATAGAACATGAACGTCAAAATATCTTTATAATTTGGATTTTCGATTTGTTTTAGTTTTTCGTGAAACTCCTCTCTACTCACGAAATTCACTTTTGTTTTCACTCTTGGTATTGCCTTAACACCTAAACACGGATTAGAAGCTAATTTATAATAAGTCATAGCATAAGTGATTACTGCTTTGAATGTGGTCCAAATTGTTCTAGCAGTATTGATTGATTTGCAGGTTTCAACTAAATATGTTCTAAATTCTAAACATTGAGATTGTGTTATTTTGCCAACGGTTTGATCACCAAAAAATGGTTTAATGTGGTTTTTATAATCGTATTTTTTTCTTCGGATTGTTCGTTCTCTTAAATCAATGTTTCTTAAATAATCATAAAAGACTTCTTCAAATGTTTTATTATCACTATATCCATCTTTAGCTTGTCGTATAAATTGACTTTCAGCTAACTTAGCGTCTTTTTTCTTCGCAAATCCTCTTTTCACTTTTCTTTTGTTCTTGCCGAAAGTATCTTTATAACGTACAGAAAAGTAATATTTGTTTGTTTTGTTATCTTTATACACTGGCATTGTTCCATTCCTCCTAAAAAAAGATAAAAATATATAGGGCAGTAGGGGCTGCCCTTAAAATTATTCTTTTAAATTGTCTACTGCATACTGTGCTTGTTCTTCTGTGAATTTGTCACCTGCATTAGATATTAACTGATCATAAATTGCGTCTTTAGACATACTTTGGTCTTCTTGATACGATTCGGCAGATTTTAATGCATTCTTTTTATAATCCACTTTTAAATGGTCAACAGCATATTGAGCATCTTCTTCTGAGAATTGGTCTCCTGCATCTGCAGTTAGTTGGTCGTAAATAGCATCTTTAGACATATGCATAGTGTCAGCATAAGTTTTAGCAGAATTCAATGCTGCATTTTGTTCATTAGATGCATTTTCATCTTGTTCAACTTCTGATGAACCTGTGCCTAATTCTTTGTCTACTTCTTTTACTGCAGTTGATGACACTGCGGCTATAATTGCAATTATAATTATAAAGAAAACTAGACAACCGCCGCATCCCCAAAACCATTTCTTTTTCTTACCTTTTTTCTCTTTTTCTTTGAACTCCTCGAACTGTTGTTGTTGTCTTGCTAACAACTCCTCATTCGTTAAATCTTTTAGTTCTTTTGACATAATGTAACTCTCCTTTGTAAAAAAATTATTTATATTAACAAACCTGCATTCGCACACACGTATGCAGATTGGTCATTCCCAATACTTATATTCAAACACTCGTAACGGCTCAAGTTGTATTAAATAACCATTATGAAGTGTGGATAATCCATATCTGACTTTATAATGCTCAATACACTGTTGCACAAAACCTTCAGAAACCTCAAAAAAATTAGACATTTCATATAAGTTATGGCAATTGTGCTTGAAGGCATCAATAATCCCTTGCAGCGAAACAATTTGTTCCATTGCATGTCGTCTTGCATATCTTTCAAATTTTCTGTTATTAAATTGTGTTTGGTCAGTGATATTCCCATATGTAAGTTTGTGATGTGCTAATTCTTCTGCTAATGTTTCTAACTTAACTGCGTTGGATCTATTACTGTTGATATAAATTTCGTTATTGTAATACATGCCCGATTGAAAACTAGGTAGCATATCAGTTTCTATGATTGTTAAATGGTTATATTTACTAATTAATGCTTCGTATTTCCCCATATAAACACCCTTTATTTACGTTTACTTTTTAGGTAGTTAATAAAATCTTGAACTTCTTGCTTTTCTTCATCAGTTAAATCTTCTTTATCAAAATGTGCTGCGATTGTATCTTGTTGTGTACTTTTATCTTCTGTTATATCAGAGGGCATAACACCAAAATAATCAGCAAGTAATTCAATTTTATCCCTTCGAGGATACTTAACTGCATTAACCCAGCTACTAACTGTTGATTCTTTTAAATTTAAATCTTTTGCCATGTCCGTTTGTGTTTTCCCTTTGCGTTCTAAAAGATTTTTTAAATTTTTCGAAAGAATATTTTTGGCCATTTGTACTACCTCTTTTCTTATTTAAGTGTTGCATTAAGTATATTAAAAAGTTTACAAAAAGTAAAGTATTTTTCGAAAAAAGTTTACTTAATGTGTTGACACTTTACTTTTAGTGTAGTAAATTGAGTACATACCTTACAGGGAGGTGACGAAATGACAGACACAATCGAAACTTTTTCTTTGAAAGGTGCGCGAAATGAATTCGACTATACTCAAGAGCAAATAGCTGATAAATTAGGCGTTTCAAGGGCGCAATACATTGCATGGGAAAAAGGGGAAGTGATTCCGAAAAGTATGGTTGTTTACGCTTTAGCATACATTTACGGTATCAATGCTGACTTGTTAAGAGTTAGCAAAAAAATTTAACACACACTTCACTTTTAGTGTAGTTAGGAGGAAGATAAATTGAATGAATTACAACTAAGCGATGATTTAACAACAATCGAAACAGAAATTAAAAGTTATCAAAACATTGCAGGTCAATCGATTTTCGAAATTGGTCGAAGATTAAAGCATGTAAAAGAGAACGACTTGGTACATGGAGAATTTAGAAATTGGCTTGAAAATATAGGAGTAGAAAAAACGTTTGCTGCTAAAGCTATGAAAATAACAAACGAGTTAAGTTCAAATGTTGAACAGGTGCAACATTTAGGAATTAGAGCGCTATCTCAAATAGCTACTATTCCCGAAGGTGAGCGAGAACAAAAACACGAAACTTCCTCTGGAGAAATGAAAACACCTTATGAAATGACTAATAAAGAACGTGAGGAATTTAAACGTCAACTCAAACAACGCGACGAAGAAAAATCACAACTTCAATCTCAAGTAGAACAAGCGCAACGTTCAGAAGAAATCGCACGTAAGCAACTAGAGGAGGCAGAGGATAGGGAGCCAGAAGTTATTGAGAAGTACATGGAGCCAGAGGATTATCAAAGCATTAAAAATATGAATGAACATTTGCAAAGTGAACGTGAGTATTACAAAAAGCAAGCTGATGATTTTAGAAATGAAGTTAAAAACATTATGCATCAGCCAAACAAAACTACCGAATTCACCCAAGAAGATGACAAAGAAGATTACACGCCAATATTAATTCAATTATTAAAACCGGCAGAAGAATTTATTAATTACTACAGTCATCATATCAGTAAAGAAAAGGCATTAAATGAAATAGAAAAAATTAAAAATATATTAAAGGAGCAATAAATTATGAAAAGAGTAGATATCAACGGAAAAGATTTTAATCAAAACGAAATGAAATTACCAGTAAATGAAGTATACAAAACGGATGACTTAGATATTTTTAAATTTACTAAGTTTAACAGAAATATTCTTTTCACAGATGAAATGTTGAAACAAGCAAAAGAAGGATTTATCAGTCCGATCATCGTTAACGAGTATATGGTTGTTATCGATGGTCAGCATAGATTAGAACACGCTAAAAAAGCAGGTGTTCCTATCGAATATATTATCAAGCCTGGTTTAGGAGAACACGATATCGTGAGAATGAACACAACACAAAGACCATGGAGCTTACTTAACTTTATCGAAAGTTACGCAAATCAAGGCTCTGAGCAATATGTTTCGTTACTCAATTTAATTAACAAGAAATATGCTGGTACATCGGTAGTTGTTGGGGTTGCTAGAGATACGACGTCAAACCAAACAGGTTTGAGTAAATTAGTTAAATCAGGTGATTTCGAGTTTGTGAACTTTGAGCAAACACTTAACTTCCTTAAATATTATGAAAAATTTAGAAAAGAGACAAATACACCTAAAAAGACAAAAGTAGCACTAGCTTTATATGCACTATATAGAATCGAAGGTTTTGATGAAGATAGATTGATTAAAAAAGTTTTACAAAAGAAATTCGATGACGATTTAAGAGTTAAAGGTTATGACCTTACTGAAGCATTAAAAGAATTTATTGATAAATACAACGATAAATTAACACAAGATAGCTCATTATTTATTGAATATTACGTGAAAAATAATGGTGAATTAATAATAGGTAATCCTAGAAAAGAATGGACACAAAAAAAGACTACCCGTAAAGGATAGCCAAAGAGTAAATATCAACAACCTAATTATACCACACGAGGTGGTTCATCGCCACCTCAATTAATACACAGTTTATGTGTAGAAATGTAAGGCTGTCCATAATGTGGACACCCTAAAAATTGAAAGGAGAAATACTTATGAAAAAACAATTCCTGAATTCCAAAGATGTGCAAATCATCTTAGGACGTTCAAAAGCAACAGCTAACCGTCGCATTAACCAAATGAACGCAGAATTAAAAGAACAAGGATACTACACTGAACGAGGATTAGTCCCGGTAACTGTATTTCAAGAGAAGTACAAAGGTGTAGAAATACCTGAAGAATTACTAGAAGTATTTTAAGGAGGTGATTACATGAGAACACTACTAACATTTTTAACACTACCATTCACAACATTAGCTATAGGGATTACAACAAATGATTTTTACATCGGTATGTTGTTATCGGTAATGGCAGGTTTCGGATTGTATTGGTTCTGGGATAAGTTTTTCGATGCAATAAAAAAGACTGAAAGCAACGGCAATTGCTAACAGTCAAACGATTTACAAAATATACAACTTAAATATACACGGAATAGAGGTGTTTCGTCAAATGGCAGAAGAATACGAAACAAAAGAAGTGTTCTATCTAATCAAAGAGCAAGATGGAAAGCATAGATATTTAATAAATAAACCAAATCATCCAGACGACGCAACTTACAACATTCAACGTAGAAATGCTAGACGCTTAACAGGATTAGAAGAAATAAATATTAAATGGAATGAACATCTCATAGAAACAGAAACTACAGTGATAAAAAAATATTATAAAACTTACAGTATAGATCAATTGAAGGAGGTACAAGATGACTAGCTTTATCGAAAAATTTAACGAACTTAATTCACGTAACGTAAACGAACACGTAGAACAAAAAAATGGTCTTAACTATTTATCTTGGGCATATGTTCAACAAGAATTAACTAAATTAGATGAAAATTTCCAACATAGATTCATAGAATTTCCTTACACAGACAGTGAACGTGACGACATTTTCGTGCCTTATTTAAAGACAGATGAAGGTTATATGGTTTGTGTAGAAATCACTTTATTTGGCGTTACTAAAAGAGAGTGGCTACCAGTATTGAATTACAAAAACCAAGCAATTCCTAAAGGATCAGCTACAACTTTCGACATAAACAAAAGTATGAAAAGAGTAATGGTAAAATGTGCAGCTCAATTTGGTCTAGGAAACTATTTATATTTGGGTGAGGATGCACCAGATGCTAGTGATAATGACAGAACAGAATTAGAAGATAAGATTAATCAATTTGTCAGTATCTCTCAAGAAAAAGGCCGTGACGCAACATTAGACAAGACAATGCGATGGTTAGGAATATCGGACATTAACAAAGTATCGCAAAAAGAAATAGCACAAGCACACGCGAAACTAGATGCAGGACTAAAACAATTAGATAAGGATGATGAATAATGATAAACAGAGTAACTTTAGTAGGCAGATTAACTAAGGACCCAAACTTTACAGAAAACCAAGTAGCAGTAGCGAATTTCACAATAGCAGTAAATAGAACATTCAAAAACAAGAATGGTGAACAAGAAGCTGATTTTATAAACGTTGTGACTTTCCGTAAACAAGCAGAGAACGTAAATAATTACCTATCTAAAGGTAGCTTGGTTGGTATTGATGGTCGTGTTCAAACACGTAACTACGAAAACAAAGAGGGCCAACGTATTTTTGTAACTGAAGTAGTCGCAGATAGTGTTCAATTCTTAGAACCTAAATCTCAACAAAGTAAAACACAGCAAACACAAGCTAAAGATAATCCATTTGCCAATGGTGGTGCAGATATTTCTGAAGATTCGTTACCGTTCTAAAAGGACTGATTAAATGGCTCAAATTAAATCGTACATCCAACAAGATGATGGCACAATAACTGCTGTCATTGAGGGTGTAACTTTAGAAAATAAAGACTTCTTACTGTTAGATAACGGACTTGAATTAGAATGCGACGTAATTGTGAGTGATCCTTACAAGATAACAGATAAGCAACGTAGGAAAGTGTTCGCTATGGTGCGAGATATATACAACCACTATGCGCAACCAATGGATTATTTGAGGTATATGTTCCAAAAACAATTGGAGTTCTTACACGGTTATGAACCTATCTCATTAAGTAACTGCAGTAGACGACAAGCCAGTGAATTAATCGAGTTGATACTTGATTTTATATTCGCAAATAATATACCTATCCACAAAGCCACTAGCGACCTTATGAGCAATGATAAGTATTTTATATATAAATCTACCATAAACAGAATATGTGTTGTATGTGGGGCTAAGAATGCCGATTTAGCACATTATCAAGCAGTAGGTAGAGGACGAAACAGAAACAAGATAGATCATTACGGAAACAAAGTATTAGCACTATGCAGGTTCCACCATAATCAACAGCACAACATGGGAATGGACAACTTTAATAAGCTACATCATTTAGAGAATGCGTGGGTGGATGTGGACGAGAAACTAAATAAGATGCTGAAAGGAGAAAAAACGAATGACTGAAGTGTCATGGATTAAGTTGAAAGTCGGAATGTTCGATGATAGCAAAATTAAGTATATCGAAGCTTTACCCGAAAGAGATACGATCATCACGATTTGGGTTAAGTTATTAACTTTGGCTGGCAAGTACAACGAACAAGGTTACATCATGTTATCGGAAAACTTACCTTACAACGAAGAAATGTTAGCGAATGAATTTAACAGACCACTTAACTCAATTAGATTAGCGTTACAAACATTTGAAACATTAGGAATGACAGAGATTGTTCAAGGCGTAATCAAAATATCTAACTGGGAAAAACACCAGAACATTGAAGGCTTAGAAAAAATTCGTGAACAAAATAGACTGCGTAAACAAAGGCAACGAGAAAAAGAAAGATTATTGCCAGATAGTCACGTGAAGTCACGTGACGGTCACGCAACAGAAGAAGAATTAGAAATAGAAGAAGAAAGAGAAGAAGAAAGAGATAAAACACCTCCCCTTCCTTACAAAAATATTATTGAACATCTTAATAATAAAGCTGATAAAAAATACAAACATACAACTGGTAAAACTCAAACGTTAATAAAAGCTAGATTTAACGAAGGATTTAATGAAGATGACTTCATAAATGTTATAGACAACATGGTTAAAGAATGGAAAGGCGATAACAAAATGGACAGATACCTTAGACCAGAAACATTATTTGGTACAAAGTTTGAAAGTTATTTAAACCAAACAACAACTATTACAAACAAGAGTGATGGAGATAGTTTCTTTAATCAACTTATCAATGGGGAGGATTAACTAAATGACTATGAACAAAAAAGAAGCTGCAACAATCATGAGTTTAGTTGATTCTGCTTACAATATGGATTTCGCTAAAGATGATTTAAAAGCTAGATTATGGGTTGAGCAACTTACTAAGTACGGTGATTACGACAGATCATTGCATAAGACTAAAAAATATATACGCGAACATAAATTTAAACCTACTGTATCTGAAATTATGGACAGTAAACCTAAACAGTCAAATGACATCGTAATACCAGAAGAAGAAACACACGAGTACAGAATGAAACATGATGCTGAATATGCCAAAAATCGTGAAGCGTTAAAAAATAAATGGCAACAAATGAAACAAGAATGGATGAATGAAGATGACTAATATAAATGTATTAAGCACCGAAGAAGCCATTGTTTCCAATCTTATGCGTAATCCAGACTTGTTAGGCAAACTGAAACTCAAACCGCAAATGTTCACAGACGATAAAATTCAAGAGTTTATCCAATATGTAATGGACAATGGAAAAGTTGATGTAAACCAAATTTATTACAAAAGTCGTGAAGATAAGAATTTTATATCTACAAAACGATTAGGTGATATATACAATTCAGATGGCACAGATAAAGTTTTCTTCATGCAGGACCAAATGAACCTATTAGAAAATTATGTGATAAGAGAAGCTGCGCAACAGACATCTGAATATCAATCAATGCCTAACCGTACAAACTTTAAGTATCTGATAGAACAGTTACAAGAATTGGATAACATGACCATCGATAAAGATAATCCTACTGATAATTACTTGATGGAAGTCATGGACAACATTTTATCAGACAAACCTAAAGACTTTATCAAAACAGGGATTAAGTCGATTGATAACAAGATTATGGGCTTTGAACGAGGACAACTCAATGTATTAGGCGCACGTCCTAGTTTAGGAAAAACCGCATTAGCGTTAAATATGCTATGGAACATTACGTTAGCTGGTTATCCTACGACATTCTTTAGCCTTGAAACAGGTGGTAATAACATCGTTGAGCGTTTGGTATCAAGCATTACCAATATACCTTTGTACAAGATAAAGCAAGCTGATGGATTAAGCGATGAAGATACAACGCAAGTGATGGATGCGATAAATCAAATTAAAAAGCATAGTAACTTACATATCGAGGACCAAGCACAAATGACACCTCAAGATGTAAGAGAAGTAGCTATGAAATCATCAGATAAACCCCATGTAATCTTTATCGACTATTTAACGTTAATGCAATCTGATATTCCACAGCGAGATAGACGATTAGAAGTTGAAAAGATTAGTCGTGATTTAAAAATAATAGCGAAAGAAACGGGATGTGTAATTATAGCATTATCTCAGCTAAGTCGTGGCGTTGAATCACGTAATGATAAAAGACCAATGATGAGTGATTTAAGAGAAGCTGGAGGTATTGAGCAAGATGCCAATATGATTTTCTTCCTATACCGAGAAGATTATTACGATAAAGAGATGCAAGATAATGAAACTGGAAAGTCGGATATTGAGTTTATTATCGCTAAGAATAAAGACGGTGAAACAGGTACAGCAGAACTTGAGTTTTATAAAAAATCACAGAGGTTTTACGGATGAAAATAGCAGAGTTCCAGCAATTGCTTGGACACCTATTCAGAACGACATACAAAGGCGATACAGACGTTCAATTGTGTTTACTTGAGTTAGGTTATGCAGTTAAGAGATTGCTCGAGAATGGACGTCTAACGCCCTTTGATAACTATGACGAAAATAAGCAAATGATATTTAACGAATATAGAGGTGTGAATATAGATGGGATTAATTGAAGGTAGCAAGAATAAATATTACTTATATCGAGATAACGATGAAAAAGTAGTATCTGTATTACCATTGTCGCCGAATGTGAATAATGTTGGCAACTTAACTGGTGCTTACTTCTCAGGTGCAGACAAGAATATGACAGATGACGAGTTAATGCATTTCAAAGCAGTACACAATTTATATTATGAACAAGAACTTGGAAGCCAAATGAATATATTTGATATGTAGGAGTGAACGAATGGAACTGAACAAAATTTACAACGAAGATTGCTTGACTGGCATGAAAAAAATTAAAGAAAATTCAATAGATTTAACAGTTACTTCGCCACCTTACGATAATTTGAGAGAGTACACTGGTTTCACTTTTAATTTTGAAGAAATAGCGAAAGAAATATACAGAATCACAAAAAAAGGCGGAGTTTTAGTGTGGGTAGTTAATGACTCAACTGTTAAAGGTTCAGAAACAGGAACATCATTTAAGCAAGCATTATATTTTAAAGATATTGGTTTCAGATTACATGACACAATGATATTTGCTAAAAATAATCCGTTGCCATTAACACATAACAGATATGAACAACAATTTGAGTATATGTTTGTTTTCTCGAAAGATAAACCTAAAACATTTAACCCTATTAAAAAGGATAATAAAAACTACGGAAAAATAAAAACTGGTACGCACAGAAAGAACAAGAAAGATTTAGTGAGCATGTCAGGTTCAAATAAAATCGTAAAAAAAGAGTCGATAAAAAATAACATTTGGTTCTACTCTGTGAATAGAGGAGCTATATCGAAAGATTTATCGGTTCATAGTCATCCTGCAACTTTCCCTGAACAATTAGCGATTGACCATATTAAAAGTTGGTCTAACGTAGGAGATTTAGTATTAGATCCATTTATAGGTAGTGGAACCACTGCAGTAGCTAGCATTGAAACTAAACGTAATTTCATAGGTTTCGATATAAGTAGAGAATACTGTGATTTAGCGAATGAACGTATAAAAAAACATGATAAACAAATCGAATTATTTACATTACAGGAGTGACGGAATGAGCAAATACAATGCTAAGAAAGTTGAGTACAAAGGAATTGTATTCGATAGCACAGTAGAGTGTGAATATTACCAATATTTAGAAAGTAGATTGCATGTAGATGGTTACGACTATATCGAATTGCAACCGAGATATGAGTTGATACCTAAGTTTGGTAAGCAGAGAAAGTCTGAATACATCGCAGATTTCGCATTATGGAATGATGGCAAATTAATCGAAGTCATAGACGTTAAAGGAATGGCCACAGAAACAGCTAAATTGAAAGCGAAGATATTCCGATACAAATACCAAGATGTGAAGCTAACGTGGATATGTAAAGCTCCTAAATACACAGGTAAGCAATGGATAACTTACGAAGATTTGATTAAAGCTAGACGAGAACGTAAGAAAGCGAAGTGATCTAAATGAATGAAGAAACGGCAACAATTCGATATAAAGTCTACGTTGAAAAGCAAGTGTATGTTAATCACGATGACGATGATAATACTGCTGCTGATAAGATACACGACCAGATGTGGACATTAAAAGAAGATTACATGGACGCAAAACCATTAGAATTTGAAGACGTAAAAATTATAGATAGGGGTTATTGAGATGGTCAAAACAATTAGAGTACATGACGTAATATATGAAATCAAAGGCGAAAATTACGAGTTAGCAGAGAATTTGGATATATCAGATGGTTTATTAAGAGGTAGACTGTTGAAAGGTTGGTCGTTAGCAGAAGCTTGCCAAGTACCTAAAGGCATTGACCCTAAAGATTTAGTTTATATCAACTATGCCAAACAGTACGAGGCAGATAACACACAGGCGAAGATTAATTACAGAGAAGAAAAGCACAAGGAAGAACGTCCTTGGTTATACGATGGTACGCCACAAAACCATGACAGAGGTAAGTGGTGCCAGTATTTAATGAATACGAGTATCTTTCCTAAGGCGGTGCATTAGATGAAAATCAGCGATTTAAAAATAGGTAACTACGTTGTTGTGAATGACTTAGGTGCAGGTAAGTATAGCAGTGGCATGCGTGTGATAGGTAGAGTGGTTGAGATTGACGATAAAGGAAACTATGCAATTATCGAATCGCTACCTAAACACAGATATGAAATCACAGACTTCAACGACTTTGAGGTGTGGAGTAAGCAGATAGAAGATAAGACGGAGAGTATGGGATTGAAAAATCAATCCAACGACTTACAACAACGTAAGCGTAAGGATGAAGAAATAGGATTATTTAAAATTAAAGACTTAAAAGTCGGTTATAAAGTCAAAGTGTTGGGTGACAACATGACAGGTGAAGTTACTGAAATAGCTGATAACGGTAAATCTGCTGAAATACAAGTGGATGATGGTGTGTATAGAGTTATCAATGATAACTATGATTTCACAATAACAGAGTGGAACGCAACGCCACAGTACGCAGAAGATATGGTCAACAGTCCCTCACATTATAACTACGGTGAGATAGAAACAATTGATTTCATAGAACAGGTAACACAACACTACAATCCTAACGTAGCTTATCACATTGGCAATGCTATTAAATACCTTGCACGTTCCCCTCATAAGAATGGTAAAGAAGATATTGAAAAAGCTAGATGGTATATCGAGCGAGCATTCGAAGTATGGGATGTGAATTAGATGAACGTACATTATAGTAGTAAATCAAATGAATGGTCTACACCTCGATATTTATTTGATGAATTAGACAAAGAATTCAATTTCACATTAGACCCGTGTGCAACAGATAAAAATGCTAAATGTAATAAATACCACACAATTGAAGATGATGGATTAAAACAAGACTGGTCACACGATGTGGTGTTTATGAACCCACCTTATGGTCGTGGTATTAAACATTGGATAAAGAAAGCATATGAAGAATATATGAAAGGCGCTACAGTTGTTTGCTTAATTCCTGCTAGAACAGACACAACTTATTGGCATGACTATATTTTTGGAAAAGCAAGTGACATTCGTTTTTTAAGAGGGCGTTTGAAGTTTGGAGATAGTAAGAATAGCGCACCGTTTCCTAGTGCAGTTATTGTATACGAAAGTGAGACACGTTAATGCAGCTATCTGACACTATCAAAGTTAAGTACAAAATTGATACGAAAGGCAGAAACACTGTCGAAATGGCAAAGATACTAAGAGATTATGGAGTTAAGGGATTCTTATACTCTCTCAATCCACGTAGCATTGTCATGGCAGTGTTACCAGAGGACAAGAAACATAACAGGAAAGTAATGGAGGGGTTAAGGAATGGTAAAGATTAAGCAAAAGAAAACGATGAACTTACCACAGTTGATTGAGTATATTTGGGCTAATAATTTAAGGCACAAGTGGAAAGATTCTGATAATACAAGTGCTTATGTTCAGGTTTATGATGATGGTCAATTAGTAGTTGATAAATGTACTAAAGATTCTGTTTTCACAGTCGAAGTCGAGGAAGAAATTACGGAAGATACAAAAATATCTAAACTAGCACACTATTCAGTTTACGGTTTTAAAGGAACTAAAAATTGTACATCTATAAATGATGTGAAAGATGGTGATTCTATAGCTTTTTACATTATGAATGATGATAGAACAATGACACTTATCTGGACGATTGAGAAAGGGCTGGTGGAGTAGATGATACCGAAGTTTAGATGTTTCATCGATGGTATAGGAATAGTTGGAGTTAAAGCGATTTATTTTGACAGCGAGCAAATTATATTAGAACCGTTTAACGGTGTTGAAAATCAATACATTGCACTTGAAGAAGTCGAACTCCTCCAATCCACAGGGCTTAAAGATGTTAATGGAACGGAAATATTTGAGGGGGATGTAGTTAAACATAACCCTGTACCTAATCCGTTTTTTGAGAATACTAATTTTGAAATTGTTCAAGCTAGAACAGGAGAATGGCGTATAGACAGTATAAGAGGTGGTGCGGTATTAGCGTTCCATAACCACCAAATTAAAGTTATAGGAAGTAAATTTCAGCACCCACATTTACTAGAGGAGTGATGACAAGTGGATTTAATTAAACCCTGTCCCTTTTGTGGTGGTCGAGCGGATATGAGATACAACTTTGACAAAGCGTTTATTGAGTGTACAAACACCAAGTGTAAAATACAACCTTCTACATGGTTACACGTTAAAACAGATAGTGTAGATAAATTAGTTAAGATATGGAATACACGAAATTATAAGGAGTGTTAAATATGAATTCAGAAACGAAATTTCATGTCAGTGTTATGGACGCAAGATTGAAGAAAGTGAAAAAGCAATGTGACCAATACAAACAAGCGTATCAACACTGCGTAGATGACTTAATCGTCTTGCGTGCGAATAATAAACGGTTGGAACGACAAAACGCAGAACAACTCGCATTACTGAAACAGTTTAGAAAGCTTATAGATTATAAATTAACACTGCATCAAGGCAGTTCAATGTATAGAGAATATCGAAGTAAGTTAGATCAGTTGGGGGTTAAGTAGGATGAAAAAATTATCAGGAACATCTTTGTCAGGAACATCAAAAACTAGACAAAGAATAGAAAACGATTATTATGCAACGCCGGTTGAAAGTACACAAGCATTGTTAGCAAACGAAAACTTCTACGGGAATATATTCGAACCATGTTGTGGTGAAGGACACATATCAGAAGTATTAAAAAACGAAGGTTTCAAAGTTTATTCTAACGATTTGATTGACAGAGGTTACGGAGAAACTTTCAAAGATTTTTTGAATGATGATTTTGCAACTTATGACAATGTGATTACAAACCCACCATATAAATACGCTAAAGAATTCATTGAGAAGTCTTTAGAAATAACAACAGGTAAAGTAGCGATGTTTTGCAAAATACAATTGCTTGAAGGAGTACAAAGAAAAGACTTATTCGAAAATACTCCGTTAAAAACAGTTCATGTATTTACACGCAGACAAAGCCCACTACGGAATGGTTCGGAATTTGATGAAAACGGCAAAAAATGGGCTAGCACAATGTGTTTCGCATGGTTTGTTTGGGAACACGGCTACGAAGGTCAACCTAATATAAATTGGATTTAAAGAAGAGTGTAGACGATGAACGAAGTTAAAAACAATAGAAATGAGGATAAGGGAATGACTAACACAATTACAGTAGATCAGTTGAAAGAATTATTACAAATACAAAAGGATTTTGACAGTAGAATACCAACACTCAATTTACAGGATAGCAAAGTAGCATATGTGGTTGAGTTCTTTGAATGGTTCAATACATTAGAAACGTTTAAGAATTGGAAAAAGAAACCCGGTAAGCCATTAGATGTGCAGTTAGATGAATTGGCAGATTTGTTGGCATTTGGTTTGAGTATTGCTAATCAATTAGATATTTCCAATAAAGAAAGTGAAAATATAATTGGAATGATTGAAAATAGTTTTAATTCTTCAAAGAGTGCTAGATCATACATGGAGGATATTTGTTCTGACGTATATCATGATTGGTTGATGTTAGAGGATTATGTTTCTTTGCCAATAGGTTTAGGAAAACAATTTTACACTATTGACCAACTAATCACAGCATATAAACAGAAAATGGAAAGGAATCATGCAAGACAAGATGGAACAGCAGACACAGAAAAAGGATACATCTGATAAAGACATCGTTGAACGTGTACGAATAACCTTAGGCAAGGAGTGACGATATGCCGAGAAAAACAATAACGGTAGATGTAGATGAAAATCTATTAATAACTGCTAATAGAGAAATAACAAATTTATTATATGATTTTAATGATGAACTGTCCTCTGTTGATGACGATACTGATGAGAGCGATATTGAAGAACAAAGAGATGCGATGGAACATGCAGCAAAAATTATTAACAAATTGATATGGGAGTGACGCAATGCAATTTCTAGTACGCAAAACACACCACACAACAGGTGAAGTGTTCTTTGATGTAACCAGAGCTAAGGAGAATGAAGAATTTGTTGTAGTGGATGCAGAGAATAAGGAAGATGCGAAAGAGAAAGTTAAGAAACCTAAAGGATTATTGGAAGTAGTGCCATCTAGTTTTAATAACGGTCCTATTAGTAGAGCGTTAAAAGCTGGTATGTATAGAAAGGACAGTGACCAATGAAACAAATACTCAAATTATTATTAACACTTGCACTCTATGAACTAAGTAAAGAGATCACTTACGAAATTATTTGCCGTATGCAAGCGAAAGATATGGTCCCTAAAGATTATGAGGAGGATAAACGATGTGGATAATAACAATCGTGTTAGGTTGTATTGCGATACTCACGCTTATATACAATGCCATCAAAGACGCAAAGATAAAAGCGTTAGAGTATGAGGTCGGTTATCTGTTATACACAATATTTGAAAAGGATTTGCCTAAGAGAGAGTTGGACGATGAAGATATACGCAAGATTAAAGATGAGTTAGATAAACGTATGAAGTAGGTGTGTAAGTATGAGTGAAACTAAATCAGTAAAAAATAATGATTTTTCTGAAGTTGCAGGGGTTCTTTTAAAACTTCGTAGATACGAAGCGTTACAGTGGGTTTGTCCCAATTGTGATAAAACACTATCTAGTCTTGACTTAGATTTACCTAAAGTTAAATATCCTGTTGAACACAAAGACAATAAACTTGTAATTGAAGGGTACTATCTTAAATGTCATAACTGCCATTATAGGATAGATTATGAAAAACCTATTGCAATAGGCACAGATGGATACAATGAATTGCCAACAATTATTAAGGGGTTTCGAACAGAAAGAAAACTGACTGACGAAGAAAAGGTGAAAGCATACAATAACGTAATCAATTCAATAATGTAACTGGGAGGTATCGCATGTATACACGTGAAGATATAAGAGAAATGATAGACAATTATAAGTGGATGAACAATATTGTAACGTCGCAAGTTTATGATGCAGATAGTACTTCGGTTGCACAATACGGTATTGAATCTACTATGCCTAAAGCTAAAGGACAAACAGGTGACAAAGTATTACTTAAGGTCATGAACAGAAACAAAGCGTGGAGAAGAAACATTAAACTGATAGAGAAGATAGAATTCATTGATAAGTATGAGGAACATATAACTAATGAAATGAACTACCACATTCTACAAATGATTAAATTAGGCACACAACATAAAACTGTCATGGACCTTATGGAGATTAAAAGCAAGTCAACATTTTATGGATGTCTGAATGAGATAGTGAATGTATACATGGACGCACAACAAGGTCATTTCGATTAGTGTACGAAACGAACACATCGAACCAATCGAACACATCGAACGATGATAGGCGTTTGATATTAATACGTTATATAATATATGCATAGGAAATCTGGATGGTAGCTTTAGAGGTGAAGTTATTATTCAGTAGGTATGTAAACTTAATACTATATTATATGAGGCACGTTACTTTTGTAGCGTGTCTTTTTGTATGCACCTAATCTTAATGACCCACACAATAAGGACACACATATTAAAGGACACTACTTATTAAGGTGGGGATTAAAGGTCATACTAATTAAGGTCACATACTTTAAGGTCATTACTTATCCGTTGAGTGTGTGACAGACAGAACAATGAACATTCATTTATATATATTAAAAGGTTTCATTAGTTCAAAAGATTAATTGAAACATTAAATCATAATTAGAATATAAAGTTTGTTTGTTGTTTAACAATTGAATATTAAAAGAATTGTTTTATTGATCATAAACTTTATTAGATTAATTTGCATTTGATTGATGAAACAATTTCTAAAGTTAAAGACAAAATGATTTGAGATTATTATTTCTTATTTCGTTTTGTCTTTTATTATTTCTAAAACTAAATTACAAAATGAAATTAATAAAACAAAATTAAATAAATAAAATTCAAATGAAAGAAGTTGATTCATTTGTTTGTTCAACCAAAGGTTCGACTTGGTAATAAGTCATATACTCAAACCGAGTTGCAAAGGTATAGGAAAGCCAATACCAAAAGGTATAACCAAGAGGTTAGGCAGAATAGACGTAATAAGGAGTATACAGCGTTCTATAACAGTACACAGTGGCGTAAGCTACGTCAACAGGTGTTAATACGTGATAACTACTTATGTCAACACTGTTTAGCTGATGGCGTTGTGAATGACAAAGATTTAATTGTCCATCACAAGATTGAATTGAAACGGGATTGGTCGAAAAGACTGGATATGGAAAATTTAGAGGCGGTGTGTGTTTCATGCCACAACAAAATTCATGGGAAATAATTTGTTGAGATTTTATTTTTTGAAAATAATTTTTGGTAGGCTTTGAAAAACCCGGTGCCGGTCTGACGGCGTTCGAAAACGAGCACAACATTCGATTTAATGAAATTCTAAATAAAAAGTTAAATTTTCGTAAAGTAAAAATGCTTTACATATAAATATTAGAGAGGAGGGGTGGAACATGCCACCAAAAAAATTGTTATCACAACAAAAAGGTAATCTAACAGTTGAACAACAAGAAAATATGCAGTCAGCAGAGGAAAACATGGCTAAATTAACTGATATAGATGAAACTCCTCCTGAATGGCTGGATAAAGATGCAGTAGAAGAATGGAATCGTATACTTCCGTTAATCAAAGAGTTACCAATTGCTGCTTTAGATATGGGGTTGCTCGCTACCTATTGCCAAACATTGAGTAATTACAAAAATGCAACACTGAAAATTAAAGATGAAGGTCTAATTGTTGAAACTGAACGTGGTACTAAGCTCTCAAGTTACTACACCGTACAGCGTGACAGTGTAAACACTATGAATTCCATTTGTCCTAAATTAGGATTAACTGTTGAATCACGTTTAAAAATACTAGCACCTAGCAATGATAAGGAAAAAATAGACCCGTTCGAGGAACTTATGGATGACAAGTAAAGATTATGTTACAGAGTATGCGCAAAAAGTAGTTAACGGTGAAATTTTAGCTAGTAATAAAAACGTGAAAGTGTGTCAAAGACATTTAGATGATTTGAATAATAAAGATTTGCCTTACGATTTTTACGTAGATAAAGCAAATCATGTTATTAAATTCCTTGAAATGTTACCTGACCCAAAAACAAGTAAAAAAATGGAACTTGCAGGATTTCAAAAGTTCATTGTAGGTAGTTTATATGGTTGGCAAGATGAACAAGGTTATAAAAGATTTACTAAAGCGTATATAAGCATGAGCAGAAAAAATGGTAAGACGATTGCTGTATCAGGTTTAGCATTATATGAAATGTTAATGGGTGATGATCCAGTGAACGAACGTCTTGTTGGACTTAGCGCTAACAGTCGTGACCAAGCAGGTATTGCATACGACATGACATACGCACAATTAAGCGCAATAAGACGAATATCTCCTAAGATGAAGCAATTAACTAAGATAACGCCAAGTGCTAAAGAAATATTGAACACAAATGACCGAAGTAAGATTAAAGCTGTTTCAAATGAAGCTGCTAACCTTGAAGGTCACCAGTTCAGTTACGCAATCATTGACGAATATCACGAAGCTAAGGATAAAAAGATATATGAAACGTTAAGACGTGGGCAAGTGCTACTGCACAACCCTAGCTTAATCATCATATCGACTGCTGGTACAAATATGAATGGTCCGATGTACGAAGAATATCAGTATATAGATAAAGTGCTAGATGGTATTTCACCTAACGAGAATTATTTCATCTATTGTGCTGAACAAGATAGTGAAGATGAAGTATATGACCCAGAAACATGGATTAAATCTAATCCGTTGATGGAATTACCAGAACTCAAAAAGTTATTAACTAAAAACATTCAACCAGAAGTCAGAACTGCATTAGATAGTGGAAGCGGACTGAACGGTATATTGATAAAGAACTTTAATATGTGGCGTGCTGCTTCAGAAGAAAGTTATTTAGAATTTTCAGACTGGAAAAAGAACGAAACTGATTTTGACATTAACTATTCCAAAGTGTATATCGGATTAGACTTATCACGCGCTGATGATTTAACGGCAATTTCATTCATACACCTAGATGAAACGAATAAACAATACTATATAACGTCACATTCGTTTGTAGGCACAAAGGGTGGCTTACAAGGCAAGATAGAGCGTGACCTTATTGACTATCGTCAATTGTCAGAAGATGGTTTCTGCACCATCACAGACTTGTCTAGCGGGATTATTAATACTAACCAAGTGCTAGATTACATTGAAACGTATGTAAACAGACACAACCTAGATGTTCAAGCTATATGCTATGACCCGTATATTATAAGCAGTGTTCTTGCCGACATGGAAAAAAGAGAATGGTATTACGATTTATATGAAATACGACAAGGACCTGCAACTTTATCTAGTCCTATTTTGGATTTTAAATTAAAAACAATAAACGGTGAAATCAAACATGAAAAAAATCCATTGTTAGATATAGCAGTGAAGAATGCAATGGCTAAAAATACTAATGATTCAATCATGATAGAGAAGAAAAAGAATCGAGAGAAGATAGATCCGCTCATGAGTTCAATATTTGCTTATGTTATAGCTTGTGAACACGACTGGGATGCCAACACTATCATGCCATTGTTCATATAGGGAGTGATTGTTCGATGGAAGAAGAAAAATGGAAATGGATTGAAGGATATGAAGGGTTGTATCAAATTAGTAGTTTGGGAAGAGTGAAAAGTTTTTACAGAGGAGAGAATGTTTTAAGTGAAAGACTTGGAGCTAGTGGTTATTATCATATGGAGCTTTACAAAAATGGGAAGTGCAAGATACGTGGAACTCATAGGTTAGTAGCTGAAGCATTTATAGATAATCCTTTAAATTATCCTCAAGTTAATCATATAGATGAAGATCCTAGTAACAACAAACTAGAAAATTTAGAGTGGGTGTCTCGTAAACAAAATATGCAACACGGAACTTGTATCAAAAGAATGAAAGAGACTAAACGAAAAAGACAAGGGCATCCTATTTATATTATAGATAAAGATGGTTCAGATTATTTCTTTGGTTCAATAGCTGAAGCGTGTGAAGAATTTGGTTTAGAATATGGGAATGTCAAGCTTTGCTTACGAGGTAATCGCAAAAGACATCATGGTTATACATTTGAATCTTGCAAATAAAGGGAGGTGCAACATGAAAAAAATATTATACGCATTAGTAGTTTTTCTACTATTCGTTGTGGGCTTAATAGGGCTGTTCTACGGCTTGTTTATACTTTGGGAACCATTAGCTTATATTATTGGTGGACTGCTGCTCATAGGCCTCTCAGGTGTTTTAAATCAAGCGTATGACAATACCTCGATAAGTCAGAAAGGGGGTGACAGTTAAAGATGCCATTACTTGATTTAGGATTTACAAATAAACAAGAAAAAATGAACAGAGATTTAGAACGATTGTTGTATTGGCAAGAACACGGTACACACGCAAGTTATATTGGTATTAATGCTTTGAAGAATAGTGATGTGTTCACTGCGACACGTATTATATCTGCAGACATAGCAAGTACTAAGTTAAAGGTTAAAGGTCATGAAACAAATACGGTTATGAATGATGTGTTAGATCTGTTCAATAATAATCCACATTCTGACTTACCAGGTTGGCATTTCAAATTCATAATCATTGCGAATATGTTACTTAATGGACAATCTTTTGTTGAAATCATACGTGATAAAAACAATTTCCCAGTTGGTTTCCACTTCTTACATAACGATTTAGTAGGAATAGAGGAGAAAGACGGAGAGATTGTTTATAACGTTAGTGAAGATGTGGAAGGTAATGCTGCAAAGATAACCAGTGAAGATGTATTGCACTTTAGATATATTACGTTAGATGGATATGTTGGCTATAGTCCTTTATATGCACTAGCACATGAGATTGGTATATCACAAGGCTCAAAGAGTTTCTTACGCAACTTCTTTGATAACGGTGGTACATCAACATCTGTGTTGCAATACAAAAAAGGTCAAATTAACGCAGAACAATTGAGGGATTTGAAACAAAACTTTGCAGAAAGCCAGTTAAAAAATAATGGTGGATTAGTTGCTATTGACGACACAATGGACTTTAAACGATTGCAAATTCCTACTGAAGTTTTAAACTTCTTAAACAGTTATAAGTTCAGTACTTCACAAGTTGCTAAAGCGTTTGGATTGCCTGTCTCAAAGTTAGGTATTGAAACAGTCAATACATCTATCACACAAGCAAACCTTGAGTATTTGCAAAGTACATTAGATCCAATATTTAAGATGATGATTTCAGAATTAGAAACCAAGATATTTAAGTTTATCGATTCTGGTTATGAATTAGAGTTTGATTCATCACGTCTGATAGACATTGACCCAGAGCTACAATTGCAACGTATCACAGAATTGCATGGTAAAGGTATTATATCTACAGATGAGGCGAGAAGTGTATTTGGTTACCAACCTATCGAACACGGTGAGCAACCACTTGTGGACCTTAACAGAGCACCACTTTCTACTTTACGGAACTATCAAGAATCTAAGATAGACAAAGAAGTCGAAAAGAACTCCATTAAAGGGGGTGATGAGTATGACGAACAGTAACGTTGACACTGGACAACAAGACATGGTTGTTGAAGGTTACGCAATTATCTTTAATTCAACGAGCGATGACTTGGGTGGGTTCAGAGAAATAGTAGCACCAAATGCCTTAGACGGTGTAGATGTAAGCGATGTGAAATGTTTAATTAACCACGATTTCAGTTATGTTATAGGCCGAACACAAGCAGGAACGCTTGAGTTGCAAGTGGATGAAAAAGGATTGTATTTCAAATGCCACTTACCTAACACATCTTACGCTAGAGATATTTATGAAAATATTAAAGCAGGCAATGTAAACCAGTGTAGTTTCTTCTACACATTACCACCTAATGACTCAACAGCTCGCACATGGCAAAACATTGATAATGAGTATGTTCAAACCATAAATAAAATCGATGAACTTATTGAAGTCAGTATTGTTACAATACCTGCCTACAAAGACACATCGGTTGAAGTCGGTCAACGTGCAAAAGATTTAAAGAAATTCAAACAGTTGGAACAAATGAAAATCGCGCTAGACATAGAAAGCCTTCGTTTTGAAACGTGAGGCTATTTTTTATGCACAAATTTAATAAGGAGTGATATTGCATGGCCAATTTAGATGAGCGCAAAAAAGAAATCGCTAGTTTGATTTCTAAAGCGCAAGAAGCAGTCGAAAAGGGCGACCTTGAAACTGCGCGTAATTTGAAAGCTGATATTGATGCACAGAAAAAAGAATTTGAAGAACTTGAACAGCTTTCACAAGAAATTGAAGCATCGGCACCTAAGTTAGAAGAAACGCCGCCTCAAAGTGAAGGTGCAGAAGTCGAAGATAACAAAGGTGATGACACTGGAGAAGGGTCAGAAAGTAAACCATCTGACGACAAAGAGGAGAAACCGTCAGATGAAGAAAAATCTGATGATAAACCAAAACCAGATGGCCCACCTGAATCTGAAGAAAAACCAGAAGGACCTGCTATCGAGAAAGTAGAAGAACCTACTGAAGAAGAATTAGAAGAAGAAAAAGACAAAAAGAAAAAAGAAGGAGCGAAACGTTCTATGGCGAAATTAAATCAAAATCCAGAAGAAAGCTTAGAAGTACAAGGCTTTGAACAATACATGAAATCAAAAGGGGCTAAACGTGACAACGTTAAATCAGACGATGTTGGCGTAACTATCCCAGAGGATATTAAATATATTCCTGAAAAAGAAGTAAACACAGTACAAGACTTATCAGAATTGGTACAAAAAACATCAGTATCAACTGCAAGTGGTAAATACCCAATCTTAAAACGTGCTAACGCTAAATTCAACACTGTTGCTGAATTAGAGAAAAACCCAGAGTTAGCTCGTCCAGAATTCGAAACGATTGCTTGGGAAGTAGACACTTATCGTGGATCTATTCCAATTTCACAAGAAGCATTAGACGATTCAGTTGCTAACTTAACTGCTATTGTGTCTGAAAACATTAATGAACAAAAAATCAATACTTTAAACGAACGTATTGGTGAAGTGTTGAAATCGTTTAATCCATCTTCAATCTCTGATGTGGACGACTTAAAAGCAATCATTAACGTTAAATTAGATCCTGGTTATGACCGTCAAATCATCTGTACACAAAGTTTCTACCAAAAACTAGATACTTTGAAAGATGGTAACGGACGTTATTTATTACAAGATAGCATTATTAACACTGCAGGTAACACTGTATTAGGTATGAACGTAACGGTAGTTCGTGACGACCTATTAGGTGCTAACGGTGATGCTAAAGCCTTCATTGGTGATGTAAAACGTGGCGTTCTATTTGCAGACCGTACAGACGTGTCAGTGCAATGGATTGAAAACGAAATCTACGGTAAATACTTGATGGGTGCTTTCCGTTTCGATGTAAAACAAGCTGATAAAAATGCTGGTTTCTTCGTAACATTTGAAGATGCAGCAGAACCTAGTGATGGTTTAGGAGCATAAGTAAAGTAGGTGACTTCAATGTTTAAAATAGACAACGTTGAATCAATTAAGAAGTCTATTAGAGTGGACTATGACATAGATGACGATGAAATTATGCACGTCTTTCTACCAAACGCTATAGACAGCGTAAAAACAGCCGTTTCTTTAAATGAAAGTGATGAACCTTTTTTCAAAGACAATCCCACTTTCAATAGATTGGTGTTAATTACTATTGCTCATATGCAGGATAATCGTTCTCTAACTTCAAATGAGCAAATCTTTGATAACCCATCATACCTATCTGGAATACAAACATTAAGAGCTAAATTAGCTAAATGGCGTAGAGATAACATCGAGGTGATAGCCGATGAATCTTAACCAATTAGATTACAGAGTTACGTTTTACGAAAATACTAATGACGGTCCAGAAGCTGGTATGAACGAACGAAACGAATTATACAGTTGTTTTGCTGGAATGTATGAGCCTACACAAAAAGACGTTCAGTTAGGAAACTTAGAACTTAGCAAAAGGTCAGTCACATTAAATATTAGAGATGGACAACCTCAATTTATACCTAATGTAAATCAAGTATTTGAGATACAGAACGGTATGTATGCAGGGTTGTTTTTTAATGTCAAAAATGTGGCACCTGCTAAGTCACCTAACTACGTCAAAGTCGTAGGTGAAGAACAATGACGGTAACAGTTAAAGGTGATAAAGAAATAATCGCTTATTTAGAAAAGAAATACGGTAAATCTGCTACAAAGCGCATAACAGACTTTGCACTAACTAAAGGTGGACAGAAGGTTGCTCAAATAATCAAAAACAACATGAAGTCATTCAAAGATACCGGCGAATCCGTCGAAGAAACGACAGTATCAAAACCTATGACGATAAATGGCGTACGCACAGTGAAAATCCATTGGCGTGGACCTAAACAACGTTATAGGATTATCCACTTAAATGAATATGGTCACTTTGACCGTGCTGGCAAGTGGGTTAATACAGCTGGTAAAGGTGTTATCGAAAACGCTATGCGTGAAGGCAGAGAAACGTATTTTAGAACAGTTAAAGAAGAAATAAGAAGGAGGGTGTAACTTATTGGACGACATCACAATGAAGATATACCAAGCGATTATAGATAACAAAGAAATTATGGAACATGTTCCTAAGAACAATATAAAATTCTTCGATTATCCCAACGCACAAGAAATCAAAGATGTAGTGATTGTCATAGATCCATTGGATACACCTAAACCTTCTGACTATGGCGATAACGATAATTTAACTTATGAATACTTTTATCAAATAGATGTATTTGTAAAACAAAAGCAAGGCGTAAACGGACGAGTTCTATCAGATAGGCTCGTTTTTTTATTGCAAAGAATGATGTGGGAAGTATTGGGATTTGGCGAAGCATCTTCCATGAAACCCGAATATATCAAGGAGTTCAATATCTACCGACAAGCTAAACGGTTTGAAGGTAAACAATATTTTAATTTATAGGAGTGTTTTAATATGGCAGAGAAAAACTACCGTTCATTTACAGGTTTAACTGAATTTTATTACAAAGTACATGGTGAAGATGTACAACAAGTTACAGACCCAGAACGTATTAAATATTTACAAGAAATTTCAGTATCAAAAGACCAAGACATTGAAAAAGCATACGGTGATAACCAAGTAGCAGAAATGGCTGTTGCTAACGGTACTATCGAAGTAGAAGCTGGTTTCCACAAACTACCTTTAGAGGACAGAGTGGCTTTATTTGGCTTAGAAAAATCAGAAGAAGGTATTGTATCAGTTGGTAACGATACGCCTCCATATGTAGCTGTTATGTTCGCTAAAACTATGGAAGATGGTTCTCGTGAATATGTAGGATTACCTAAAGGTTTATTCACATTCCCTGAAGTTGAAGGTAATACGAAAGAAGATGGCGTTGAATTCAGTTCAGACTCTACTACTGCAGAATTCATGCAAGCTAAAGTTAAAGGCTTCGAAGAAGAAAAAGCGATGTTGTTAGGTCATGATGCTAAAGGCACAACGGTTATGAAAGATGCTATCTGGGAAGCTATCTTTGGTGAATCTGCAGAAAGCAGTAATCCAAGTGATGGCACAGCAGAATCAGAATTAGGCGCATAACTTACAGGAGGTTTGATTATGGCTAAGAAAAAATATGAAGTCTTACACAAGTTCATAGACTTAGAGGATAAGAACAAAGTATATAACGCTGGGGATACTTATCCTAAACCAGCAAACAAAAAAGTGTCTCACGATCGCATATTAGACCTTTCTACAAGCGATAACAAACGTGGTAAGGTATTAATCAAAGAAATAGAAGAATAACTAATACGAGGGCTTTATGCCCTCTTTTTATTTGCAAATAAAAACCAAAATTAAAGGAGAAATTAAATATGACAAAACGTAATTTTATTAAATTAATTCAAATAGATAAAAAAGGTAACGCAGTAACAGATTCAGAAGGCAATGCTAAATACGACACATTCATTACTCCTACACATATTCCATTTAGAAAAATTTATGACGCAGCTGATTTAATGGATGAATCTTCCAATGAAGAAAATTCAGCTCAAGAAAATATCGACCAAATGTTAGATATGGTTGTCGATATCTACAATAACCAATTTACAAAAGACAGTTTGCTTGACCGTCTTAACGCACCCGATGCAGTAGAAGAATTACAACAACAAATTCAATTTATAGCGCAAGGAGAGATGGATGAACAACGACAAAAAAAGTTAGCTCAAATGATATAAATCCACTAACATGGGCTGAACACAAAAAGAATATGAAAAAAATCATGCTAGAAATGATGAAAGAAGGTGGAAAGGATATCAATGAAGTTTTGGATATGCCTTTCGCTTTCTTCATGGAGTTAGTTGACGAAAGTAATAAGAAAAACGTCAAGAAAACGGACAGCATGCTAGATGCATTCATGTAATACATCTCACAAGTAAGGAGGTGGAGTAATGGCAGAAAGAATAAAAGGGTTACAGATTGACCTATCCATGCGTGACATGGGAGTTAGTAAAACACTAGCTGGTATTAAGCGTGAGTTTAGGTCTTTGAACTCTAGTTTGAAATTATCTAGTAACAACTTTAAATATGGTGAAAAGAGCGCATCTTCATATAAAGCAAGAATGAATGATCTCGACAAATCTATTAAAGTTGGCACATCAAATTTAGGTGAACTAGAAAAGCAATATAATCAAGTAGCACAATCGCAAGGTGCAAACAGTGCTAAAGCGGTAAGATTGCAAACAGAGTATAACAAGCAAGCTAACGCTATAAATGCTATGCAAGACGAATACGGTCGTCTAAATCAGTATTATAGAGAAAACTTTTCTATGGCTGGACGATTAAGTAATTCATTTAAAAGTATAGGCTCTAGCATGCAAAATGTAGGTGGCCAAGCTCAAAATATGGGCCGTTCACTAACAAGCAGTATTACTAAACCTGCATTAGTCGCTGGTACTGCTATGGCAGGTATCACAGCTAAATTAGGTTTTGACAGATTAGTTGGTTTAGACAGTGCAAAGGCTAAACTCGAAGGACTAGGCTATTCAACGAAAGAAGTTGGCTCAATTACTGGTCAGGTAACTAAAGCTATTGAAGGTGGTATGACCACAATGGCGGAAGGTACCGATATTGCAGCAGGTGCATTGGCAGCAGGTGTAAAAGAAGGTAAAGATTTAGAAAAATACATCAAGCTTGTTGGTGATGCCGCTGTGGCATCCGAAAGACCAGTCGGAGATATGGCTATGATATTCAACCGTGTACAAGGTCAAGGTAAGCTTATGACCCAAGAACTCAACATGATTGAGGAAGGTATGCCTGGATTTGCAGAAAAAATGGCTAAACAATTAGGCGTATCTCAAGAAGAATTTAGGAAAATGGTAACAAACGGTGAAGTGTCATCCGAAGAATTCTTGAAAGCAGTTGAAGGTCATGCTGGCGGTATGGCAGAAGCTTATGCTAAATCTTGGAAAGGTATGGCCCAAAACAGCAAAGCCTATATAGCTATACTTGGTGAAAGTATGCTTAAAGGTGTATTTCCTAAAGCTAAAGAATCACTCTATGAGTTTACACAACTTATGAAATCTGATAAAGCTAAAAAATGGGCAGAAGATGTAGGTAAAAGCTTATCGGGTGCTTTCGATATTATAGCAAACGCTATTAGCGGCGCAATAAAATGGTGGCAAAGTTTAGACGGTTCCACTCAAAAGACATTAGGTGGAATGGCCAAATGGCTAGGTATTATTTTAGTTACTATGGGTCCAGTACTGACAATAAGTGGAAAAATGATTTCAACAATTGGTGGCATGTTTAAAGGGTTTTCTGATTTGACAAAAGGTATTATGAAAACAACCGAATGGATGAAAAAACACGAGGTAATAACTAAAGCGTCAAAAGCAGCTCAATCTGTATGGAATGGTGTTACTACTGCAGCAAAGGGTATAGCAGAAGGTTATAGATTTGCGGTAGCAAAATTAACCACTTCTCAAACAATACAAGCGATTAAATCTAAAATTGCAGCAACTGCCATGACTATTTGGACTGGCGTTACTAAAGCGGCCACGTTAGCAACTAAAGGATTAGGCTTAGCAATAAGATTTATGACTGGACCAATTGGAATTGTTATCACTGTAATTACTGCGCTAGTAGGTGCTATCATTTACCTTTGGAAAACGAATAGCACATTCAGAAATGCTGTAATAACTGCGTGGAATGCAATTAAAAACGCAGCAATATCTATCTTTGGATTTATCAAACCTTACATCATTAATATTTGGAATGCCATTAAAAATTCCACAATTGCTATATGGAATGGCATTAAAACAAGCGCTGTAACAATATGGAATGGCATTAAAACAAGCGCTGTAACAATATGGAATGGCATTAAATTTGCTGTTCAACATCCTATACAAGCACTAAAAAACGTATTATCTACTTTATGGAATGGAATGAAAGCTGCAGCTATTAAAATATGGACTTTACTTAAAAACGGCGTTTTAGCAATAATTAGAGCTTATGTAGCACAAGTTAGAACTAATTTTAACTTAGTGAAAAGAATTGTGCTGACTATATTCAATGCTATTAAGTCATTCTCCATAAGAGTTTGGAACGCAATTAAAAATGGCATATTAAATATTGTTAGAATTTTAAGAAATGGTATTGCTAATATATTTAAAGGAATAAAAAATACCGTAACAACTATATTTAATGCTGTTAAGAATTTCTCTATTAAAGTTTGGAACGCTATTAAAAACAGTGTTATAAATCGAGCTAAAGGACTTTGGAATGGTGTTCGAAACACATTTAACACTCTTAAAAATGGTACAATCTCGATATTCAATGCAGTTAAAAACTTTGCACTAAAAGTATGGACTAGCATTAAAAATAGCGTTGTTTCAAGAGCTAAGGCATTATGGTCTGGTGTAAGAAATACCTGGAACAATCTTAAAAAAGGTACAACCAATTTATTCAACTCAGTTGGTAGTTTCATGAGTTCTAAATGGAATAGCATCAAATCTGGAACAGTTAATAAAGCTAAGTCACTTTGGTCTGGTGTCAAAGGTGCTTGGGGTTCTTTATCTAAAGGAACACGTAACACAATGAATTCCGTTGGCGGTTTCATGTCTAAAAAATGGAAGGACATCAAGAGTGGAACAGTTGATCTAGTTACTGGAATGAAAGATAAAATCACTGGTGTCATGAACAAAATGGGTGACGTCATCAAGTCGGTAACTGGTGATATTAAAGGTTTCTTCTCTGGAATGATAGACAAAGTTAAAGGCGGATTAAACAAGCTTATCGATGGTGTGAACTGGGTTGGCGGAAAACTTGGTATGGATAAACTACCTAAAATCAAGCTACACACTGGAACAGAACACACTAATACGACTACAAATGTAGTTAAGAACGGTAAGATTGCACGTGACACATTTGCCACTGTGGGAGATAAAGGACGTGGAAATGGTCCTAATGGTTTCAGACACGAAGCTATTCGTTATCCAAACGGTAAAATGGCACTTACACCTAACAGAGATACAACAGCGTTCCTACCTAAAGGCTCATCTGTTATGAATGGTGTGCAGACGCATTCTATGTTAAGTGGATTGCCTAAGTTTTCTAATGGTTCATTATCTAATAAAAAACCTAAGAAAAAGAAAAAAGGCGATAACTTCTTTGGCGACGTTTGGGAAGGCACAAAAGCTGGAACAAAAGCAGCGACAGGTAAAGTTGTAGACAGTGGTAAAGCAGTGGTTAATAAAACACTGGAAACTGCAGCTAAAGGCAAGAAATGGCTTGGGGAAAAAATTGGCGATGTTATGGATTGGATAGACAAGCCTAAAAAGTTATTGGATAAAGTTCTTGAAGGGTTTGGTGTAAATCTAGACGGATTTGGTATTTCTAAAGCTGCAGAGTTACCTTACGATATGATGAAAGGAATGTTTGGTAAACTCAAAAAGGCGGCTGTTGATACATTCACATCTTGGTTTGAAGAACAAGGTGGTGGCGATGGCGGATATATCGACCTTTCTAAAGGTATTAACTTCCCATTTAGTCCGCATGGTAGAGCGCCAGGCTATCCATTCCCTTATCCACACATGGGAATTGATCTTGGATATGTATATGACAAATTGTATTCAGTTGCATCGGGTACAGCAACCGCTAAAACTACAGCAGGCGGTTTTGGTAAACATATGTGGATTAAAAGTGGTAATATGGACTACATTTATGGACATATGAGTAAACACGCTTTTAGTGGTAGCAAGAAAGTAAAACCAGGTGATTATTTAGGTGTTTCTGGTAATACCGGAATGTCATCTGGACCACATTTACATTTTGAAGTAAGAAAAAATGGCAAGGCTATTGACCCATTAAAATGGTTAAAAGCTAATGATGGCGGTGGCAAAGCCGGCGGTAAATATGGCAGTACAATTAAAAAAGCTTTAGGTATGGCTGGATTGCCACAAACTAGCAAATACATTAAAGCATGGCAAAGTCAAGCTAAGACAGAGTCTACATTTAATCCAAAAGCTAAAAACCCTAGTGGTGCGTCTGGATTGGTGCAAGTTAAGCCAGGAACGTTCAATCAATATAAATTACCTGGTCACGGTAATATTTGGAATCCTTTAGACAACTTGATTGCAGGTATGAGATATGCTAAAGCAACTTACGGACCTAAGAAAATGCTTAATAGAATCGGTCATGGTCTACCATACGCTACAGGAGGCTTAATTAATTCATCCGGATTATATAACTTGGCAGAAGAAGGTCATCCGGAGTTTGTAATACCTACAGACCCAAGTAGACAATCAGACGCAATGAAGTTACTCGCTATTGCCACTCAAAAAATAGAAGGTAATAAGAAAAACAAACGCCCTAATCAAATGCGTACGCCTTCTACTACCAACACTAACGACAATGAAATGATGAATGTTATGGCTAGACAGTTAGAAGCTACGCAAAGACAAGTTGAATTGCTAACGCAACTTGTATCTAGTAGCCAACGTTTAGAGCAGAAGCCTACAGGTGTGAGTGAGAAACAACTTAGTCAACAACAAGCTAAAAGGTTAGGTTTAGAATCTTATAGTTTAGGAGGGAGTTTTTAATTGAAAAAAAGAGTGCGAATATTTGATGACGATAAAAGTTTTTATCTAGATGAAGTTATCCCACACATTAGGTTTTTAGAGGCTAGAGAAGAAGATGTGGAAACAATTGTAAATTCCCAAGAAATCAGGGGGACAGATGGTGTAATGATTGGACCGAGTAACTTCGGTCCTTTTAAATTGATTTTGCGATTTTCTTATTTAGCAGAAGATATAACGGATTATAAGTTAATGAAGTCAAAATTAAGAAGTGTATTATATCAACGAAAACCATATTACGTCCTTCATTCAGATATGCCAGGTAAGAAATATGCAGTATATTGTGAATCTAATGCTATAGAAGATTTAACAAGTAAATTCGGAACATTTGAAGTAACTTTCCAAGTTTATAAAGGATATTCTGAATCGCTGTATAAGACGGATCAATTCTCTTTGTTGTCTGATAAATGGCAGTTTGAAAGTGGAATAATGCCAGATAGAGAAATAAGTTATACACACACCAGACAAAAGTTTTCTATTTACAACGGAAGTAGTGACACAATCAACCCACGCATGCGACATGATTTGCAAATATGGATTAGGTTAAACACTACCACTGGTTTTAGGTTAGTGAATAAAACAACTGGTGATATTTTTGAATACAAGGGTAAGTTGCAAACCAATCAAAGTTTTTTAATTGATGGTGCATACCCTTACATTGAAAACAAAAGGTGTGGGAGATTAACCAACAAGGCAATCGTCACATTAGCTCCTGGTTATAACGATTTTGAAATTTGGGGAAGTGTAAGTCGTGTTAATTTACAATTCATCTTCCCTTTTATTTATAGGTAGGTGATGAAGTTGAGTTCAGATATTATAGTTACCGATATTAAAGAGAGTATGTCCGAATTATTGTTAGATTTTGCATATGACACTTTCAAATATGAATATGAACGTAATAACACTCGTCAAATTTCATTCATCGCTTATAAAACAAGTAAAAATGAAGATGTGTATAATTTACTTCAAAACGAATCGTTTATTGACTATCAAGGACAAAGGTATGTAATTAAAAGTGCTTCTCCATCATTCGATGGTGTTATCCATACTAAAGAAGTGACTGCTACTCATATTATGTTTGAATTTCAAAATCATTATGTGAGTAAAGATGTAGACAGCGAAACGATAAACGAAGATTCAAACGAAGAAAAAAAGGTTTCAATGACGCTCAAACAATATTTAGATTATGGTTTCAAAGGTAATAAACAAGGCTATTCTTATGAAATTAAAGGTACGTTCAATTCGAAAGTATCGTTAGAAGAATTGGGGTCTAAGAACGGACTTGAATATCTTGTTGAAGGCGCTGAATTGTTTGGCTATATTTATTATGCTGATAACAAAAAAATATATATTTATGATGATAAAGCGTTTTATATTCAAACAGAAAAAATAATTAGATACAAATATAACAATAGCGAAGTTAAAGCAAGCATTGATACTAAAGATTTAAAAACTGTTATTCGTGGTTATGGTAAGAAACTAACCACATCTGATACAAAGAACTATTCACCAGCTAAACCTGGTGATCTAACATATAGTGGAAAATTTATAAAAGAAGGAACGTGGCGCACCGAAGAAGTCGGAGCGTCTTTTTCATATACTTTAAATTGCAAATACGGTAATGAAACTGTGGTATTCAATCTTAAACGTATGAGCAAAGGCGGATTATTAGACCTTTATTATGATAACAAAAAAATCGGTGAATATAGTTGTTATAGCAAATCGGCTAATACACAAAAAATCACATTAGACAAAGAAGCGAGCAAAGGCAAGCATATAATCAAAGCAATATTCAAAGGAAAGAAATCAGGTGTCGATTACAAAAAATCTAATCCATGTATGTATGTAGGAACATCTAAAGCGATTGTGATTAACACTACAGCAAAATTAAAAGGAAAAGATTTGTACAGTTCATATGTTGAGTATAAATCGCCAAATTATTCAATTTTCGGTCATAGAGAAGCACCTGATTATTTTGACGAACAAGAAACAGAGTATAACAAAATTAAAAAAAAAATAAAAACCGAATTAAAAGATGAACCAGACATTGAACTGGATATTAATTACATTGGCAACGAAGATATAGGAGAACGTGATGCAATTTGGTTCATACATGAAATTATGGGCTATAACACAGATTTAAAGGTTGTATCACTTAATAAAACACATCCATTAAATCCAGAACCGGATGAAATCGGATTTAGTAACAACAAAAAAGACATCGTCCAAATTAGTAATGTGTTAAATAACAAAATAAAAAATGTAAATGCTGCACTAAGTAAATCGAAACTTAACAACATTTATTCTGGATCAAGTGGTATCAACGGTTCAATAGTAGGGAGCGTGTTAATAGATGAATAAAGAAATACCAATTGTACGTTTTGAGTTTGGCGGTGAAGATGCTTTTCCACAGACACATACCGAAGGTGTTATAGGTTTAGAAGATTTAATCGAATCTATTGTTGCGCAATATTTAAGAGGCGACACAACAATCATTGCACCGACTGGTCAAAGATTCAAACTAACTGTCGATGACAAAGGCGTGTTAGGTACAGAAAGGGTGGATGGATAAAATGTTAAGACTACAAACGAACATGAGCGGTCAGTTAGACCAACGTTGGCGTAATGAAACAATAAGTAATTTCAAAAAGACACAAAAGTTTTCTAACGATTATGAAAGCTATATGATTTACCATCAATACGATCAGTTGAAAGCGCATGATAGTAAACAAATTACTCATGCAAATACTACACTAGATAAGATGATTGTTTATTTGGTGAATGAAGTTAAAAATCTAGTTGTAGGTGTGGATGGTGATGGTGTCAAAGAAGTGACGGATGCACGTGTCGGTCAAGATGGTACACAACATGGCATCTTATCTCAAAGACTGTTTACAGATTTTGCAGATGTGTATACAGACATCAATCGTGTGGAAGAAAAAATCAGTTCTATAAATATTGATGAGTATCACCCAGATAAAACTGGTAAGACAGATGTATCTGATTATATTCAAGATGCTTTGGACAGAATTCATAATAATGGTTCAGGTACGCTTTATATCCCTGCTGGTAAATATTTAATAGGTAAAAGACTTATTATTTATGAGAATACAACAGTGAAAATGGATAACAATGCAATTCTTCTTCGTGGTTGGGGTGGCGGTTTCTTCATGAATGGACCAAGTGAAGATGCGTTTTACGGTTATGAAGGTCGAGGGAATATTCATTTTGAAGGTGGTACGTTAGATTCAAACTATGAACAAATCGACAAGTTTAAAACGACCGCTATTGATATGGTGATATTAAAACATGCAGAGAACATCACCTTTAATAACGTGAAATTCAGAAACTTAATTAGTTACCACTGTGTAGATGCAAACGGTATTAGAAATTTAACGTTTGATAACTGTACATTTGAAGGATTTATAAATCTAACAGGTAGCAATTATAAAGAAGCTATACAAATAGGTGAATATACTGCTGAAGGTATCGGTGGTGCAGGTTATTTTGATGGGACACCATGTAAAGAAGTTTCAGTAAAAAATTGTACATTTAGAAAGTCAGATATATTAGGTAGTTTTGATGTTGCAATTGGTAATCACTATAGTGTGCATAATATCTATCAAGAAGACATTAAAATTGTAGGAAATACATTCGAGGACATCAAACAAGCAGCAGTTCGACCATATAAGTGGGTGAATACGAAAATAACAGAGAATTCATTCAGACGTTGCTATGAAGGTGTACGCATTTCATCCGTTGGTGGTGAAGATAAGAGTGCTAGCGATGTAAATGGAATTCCTTCTGGAACGCCACAAGCAGGGCGATTATTTGCTATCAATAACAATTCATTTGAAGAATACAAGAAAACAGGTGTTTCAGTATTTGGACAACAATACAATGGTATAAACGCACCCGTGCAAAACATCAAAGTTACCAATAATTTCTTTGTATCTGATAACAACGATGTAGGTGAAGCAATTGTTATGACCATGTGTGATGACATGCACATTAAAGACAATACAATATCATATGCTTATCGTGGCGTTAGATATAAAGGATGTGTCAATGTGTTTATTGAGAAGAACTATATTAATAACATCAAAACAGAAGGTGTGTATAATGAAGTATCACCATACACAGGATATTACGCACAAAATAAATACATTAACATTTTGAACAACCTAGTTAATACTACAGGTAAAAATGGGATGTATGTTCAACATGCATCGTACTCCTTTGTTAGATCTAATACAGTATCAAATCCCAATACCGATAACATTGATGGTAACGAACGTGGTGGTATTTACTTAAATAACTTTGACACTGGTGAAGTCGCACATAATCACGCCTATGGTTCAGATAAGTCATTTGCTATACGTGGTGTTAATATGAAAAACACTACTATATTCAATAACGGTGGTTCTGGTGGCATATTTATAGATGGTGACGCTAATACGAAAATTGGTTATTGGAACGTATCGGACTATAACAACATTATAAAAACGAATACGAAAGGTGTGTATTGATAATGACTATGGATAAACAGACAAATATCCCTTTAGAAACAACTGCAAAATACCAACCGTTGTCTAATTTAGACGTTAATTTTTACACGAGAGATATTCAAACATCTATATTAAATTTTATTGTAACTAGAAATCACAAACCGTTGTTATTGGGTGAAAGTAATGTGGTTACAAATATAAGTTTAGAATTTGAGGATGGATCTATAGTGAGAGATGATTTAACGATAAAGGATGGTATAAATGGTATTTTATCGTATACATTATCAGATGAAATGTTACGCCACACAGGTAAAGTAACAGGACAAGTTGATATAGCAATTAAAGGGAAAGAGGACACTGTTGTTGAGCGGTTGTTCTCTTTTAATATATCTAAAACTTTAATTGATAGTATAGATGCTGAAACAAAATTAATACACATCAAACGCTTTTCAGATTTAGAGAAGAACATCACTGAAAGATACGAACGAATGGAAGAAACTTTTGCTAACGGTGAGAGTTTAGCACAAGCTGTATTAGATGCATCAACAAAAGGATTAGACGAACTTACTTCGGCGAAAACTAAAAGTCTGAATGAGATTAAAACGTCTAAAGATAGTACCTTAAAAGAAATCACAAATACAGGTAGTGACTATACGAACCAATTAAACACTGTTTATAACACAATAGATGAGAAGATTAATAAATTTAACACAGATGTTCAAGCTGGGGGCTATGTTAAATCCTCAATTACGGATAATTGGCAAAAATATAAATTAACAAACAATGACGGTTCATCGAAAGAATTAATGAAAGCGGATTTGTTAAATAATGAATATCTAAATGGATTAGAGCCTGGAAGTTACTTTGCGTCTGAATCAGTTAGTACTCCTTCTGGTACTGATGGCTTTGTAAATGTTCAAAAAAGAAATGTTATTAAGATTGTATACTTTCAACCTCAAAATTCAGATAAATTATATATCAATCGCTTTAATAATGTTTGGTCTAACTGGTATGATCCTTTAAACGATAAAGAATCCATATCAGGATCACAAGCTAAAGCGGATAAGGCTTTGTCAGACGCGAAAGTATATGTAGATAAAAATATTTCTGATACAGGTTGGCAAGAACTACCGTTAATGAGTGGCGTTGAAGCCGATACAGATTTAGGTCCTTCGGTTTATAGAGTGAAAAACGGAGTTTGCAATATCATATTTAACGTTAGAATGACAGCCGCTAAAGCTGAAACATCATTCTTAACTTTACCGTCAAATGTGTTACCTAAATATGCATTTAGTTTTTTAGCAAGAACGGACGGTAATTCGGGTAAAAATCCAGTTAAATGCAGTTATGATGTAATAAACAAAGTGTTTAAGATATGGCAAAATAATGATAATACAATTAATACAGGTGATTTTGTCTACGGACAATTAACTTATATTGTGGGGTGATTGAATGTATAAGCAAGTATTTGATTATAACGGAAATCCTTATTTAGTATTAACTAATGAAGATGGAAGTTTATCAGAAAAAGATTTAAAAGAACAAGGTGTGTATCAGTATACAGAAATCATGCCACCTAGCAATCTTTATCCACCACGTAAATTTGATGGGGAAAAGTGGTATGGTGCTACAGCAAATGACGACAATGTCAACTTGCTTAAACCCGACCCTTTAGAACTCATAGTTTCACAATTACAAATGCAAATTGCTAAAGGAAATGTACAATTAAGAGAAACTCAAGAAGAACTAGCAAACGCTATGCTTGAGATTTCTAAACTTAAAGGAAGTGTTGAATAATGTGGCCAACATTTGAAAGTATTAAATATTTTTACGACATTAATTGTTATACAAATGAAGATATACAAACCTACGTCGAATTAGGATGTTTAACTAAAGAGGATTACACAAGAATCACTAATGAAGAATATCAAGATGATAAAGAAGATGGAATACCAGAAGGTCACTATTAATTTAGTGACCTTTTATTTTATAGAAAGTGGGTGAATGCATGAACGAAAATTTTACAATACGTGATAAACTAGCCACATTATCTTTATTTGGATTAGGCACGTTTGTAGATGCACGCGGTCTCTACTGGTTCGTAAGTCCCGAAAATGTAACTAAAGAGAGTGCTTTTTATCAAGCGTTAAATGACGTTATGCCTATTTGGATTTGGGGTTTGTTACTACTTATATTCGGTACTTGTCTGATTTTATCAAGTTTGTTTTTCGGCAAACGATCTGTAAAAAATACTTCGAATTACTTTATGTTAATAGGTGGGTTAGGAAGTGCCATCATACACTTCTTAATGTCATCGGCAGCTGTGTATAATGCGCTTAATTGGCTAACGCCGGCGCAAATGCTTATCATGACGGCATGGTTAGGATTTGTCGGATTTTTAGGTGGTTTGGGTATTTATGGACGAAGATAAATATGTATTGAGACACGAATGGGAGAAATCAAGGGGCAAGATACACGAACGCATAAACGAAGTAGATAACAAACACACAGACAATTTTAACAGTTTGTTGAATAAAGTAGATAGACAGACATTATTGCAAGAGAAAGCATTTGAATCACAATCTAGGTCAGAGAAACACTTAGAAAAAATGAGTGAATCATTATCAACAGTAGGGACTAGGGTAACTGATTTAGAATATGAAACAAAAAGTCATGAGAAAGAAATTAAAACTTTGCAAGGAACTGTAGAGGCAGAAGCAAAAGGTAACAGAGAAGTAATTGGCTACTGGTTGGGATTTGCAGGGGTTGTATTGGTCCCGCTTATCTCTTTGGTAGCAAACATCTTCTTTAAATAAGTCGGCGCTCATGTGTCGGCTTTTTATTATACAAGGGAGTGTTTAAATGGCTATATTTAAAAATAAAGATGTACAAGCTAACATTAATGAAAGAACTGTAGAATTAGGTAATATCAACGCTAATTTCTACACAGAAGATGAACAAACAGCATCCATACGAATTTTTGTTAAATGGAATAACCACCCTATTAATTTGAATAAAATAAATATGGATCCCGTTTTAAGTTTGTTTATGCAAGACGGTTCGATATTCGAAGGTGAAAAAGTAGAGGTAGTTATACCAGAAAGTGGTGTAATTCAGTACAAGATACCAAGTAATGTAATTAAGCACGTAGGTAAAGTTAAAGCAAAATTTCTTTTAGAAAATGAAACAGAATCTATACATGTAGCTAATTTTAATTTCACAATTGTTGATAGCGGAACAGAAGAACCAATAAGAAAAGAATTGAGTTTTAATTTAGTTGATGAGTCCATTCGTAGAATAGTACAAGTAAGTGCAATTGAATTATTGGGTGATGATTTTGAAAACCGATTAAATGAAAATGTTATTAACCATTTAGATAGCAAGCCAGAATTATACAAAGGACCTAAAGGTGATACAGGCGAGCAAGGTGTTCAAGGTGAACGCGGACTTAAAGGAAACACTGGGGAACAAGGACCACAAGGTGTGCAAGGACCCAAAGGAGAAAAAGGTGAACAAGGGATTCAAGGACCTAAAGGTGATAAAGGTGAAAAAGGGACCACCGGAAAAGGCGTGGACGATATAGCCTTACAAAATGTTTTATATAATAGACTTTATGGTTCATTAAGCGAGTATAAAGTTCCCGAAATACTGAATATTAAACCGCCATTCAATATTATGACTGCTTTAAATGGTACCGCCAAAGTAGATTACAACGTTACAAATAGAAAAAATAAAGTTGTTAGTCGTTATTATGTTGATGTTATAAATGGCGATAATATGAATGATGGTTCTGAAAATAAACCGCTTAAAACACTAAATAGAGCATTTAGACTTGACCCTGTTGATGAAATCGTAATAAAAAGTGGTGTTTACGGTTGGAGTAATGGAGAAGGTGGAACATCTGTAAGGTGGGAAAATGCTTCTTTCAACCTTATAGGTGACGGAGAAGTTTATTTAGGCGCACATAGAGAAGGTCAACAATGGACTCCTGTGCCTGACAAGAACAATGTATACTCTACAGTAGCTTCTGCTGTAATAGAAATAATAGATTTAAATGATGGTTACGAATCACCAATATTTTACAAAAAAATGAATAGTATTGAAGACGTTGAAAAAAATAAATCTTCTTATTTTATTGGTAGCGGAAACACTATATATGTTAATCCTAAACATACTGGAACTCCAAATGAAAAAATATTATTAAATATGTGGAACAATGCATTGAAATTAAACGATAAAAACAAAGTATATTTAGAAAATATAAATTTCACCAACACTTTGTTATTTGAAAACTCAATTCCCGGAGAACTTTATGCGAAAGATTGTAATTTTGCTTATGGTACTAGCGATAATGCCGTTAGTATTAAAGGCGATGTTTACTTTGAACTACAAAATTGTAATTCAATGTGGGCAACAAGGGACGGGTTTAATTATCACAGCCATGATGGTAAGTTGCCTAAAGGAATAGAATTGAATTGTAAGTCATTTAATAATGGTAGAGATGGTGAAGATCAAAACAATGGTTCTACAATGCACGATGGTGGAAAGATTTTAAGAATAGGTGGAGAATATTGGAATAATGTAGGTCCTAATGTAATAGATGTTAATGAAGGTGCAGTGTCAGTGAATATAGGCGTTTACGCACACAATTCAAAAGCTACAAAACAAACTGTATCAAACTCAAATTTTAAAAACGGAAATTTAGGATCTTCTAAAATGTTTTTAGTGAATTGCATATCTAGTGGCAGTGATTATTCAGTTGTCACAGCTACAAGTCAAAATGCTGTTTCAACAATTGATAACTGCTTACTGATAGAGCCACAAGAAACAGTATAAATTAAGAAATAAAATATTAAATTATCAAGTCACTCCTAACGGGGTGGCTTTTTATTATGGAGGTAAACTATGAATTTTATATTAAGACTAAAAAATAAAGCAACACTTACAGCTATTGTGGGTGCGATTTTACTATTCATTAAGCAAATAACGGAAGCGTTTGGCATTGATTTATCTGCACAGATTGAACAAATTAGTGGCTTAGTGGGTGCAGTAATTACATTGTTAGTCGGTTTAGGTGTTGTTGTAGATCCTACAAGTAAGGGCGTAAAAGACAGCGGCATTGCAAAAACTTACGCTAAACCACGCGATGAAAATGAAAATCCAGTGGAGTATCAGAAAGTGGCTAGTGATGAAAAAGTCACACCAGAACGAAAAGAATTAACACCTACAGAATTTGATACATCTGAACCATTTACCGATGATACCGACGAAGTAGAATTTGATGTTGCAGATTATGAATATGATGAAGAATTGCCACGTGGCGCTAGTCGTTACCACGATGATGAAGTATTAAAGGAGAGTGAAGAAGATGGTCGCTAAATTAACAAAAAAAGAAGCTGTTGCTTATGTTAAATCACAAGAAGGAAAAGGGTACGATTTTGATAATTATGCAGGATGGCAATGTTTCGACAGTGTCAACTACTATTGGTATCAACTATTCGGTCACGGCTTAAAAGGTGCAGGTGCTGCAGACATACCGAATGTAAACGACTTTACCAATGAAGCTAAAGTTTATCAAAACACGCCATCGTTTTTAGCCAAACCTGGTGACGTTGTCGTTTGGAACCGTAACTATGGTGGAGGATACGGACATGTAGCAGTTGTTATTTCTGCCACATTAAACAGTTTTGTTGTAATCGAGCAGAATTGGCTAGGGGGTGGATTGAATAAAACTGAAGTAGCTACTAAAAGAACTAAAAGTTACGACAATCCTATGTGGTTTATCAGACCGTATTATAAATCAGAGAGCGCGAAAAAAGTTTCTGCACAATCTGCTACTAAAAATACTACTAAGAAGAAAACAACGGCTAAAAAGAAAATGAAGAAATTAACTTATATTCGAGATGAAGTGAAAGGTTATCGTTTACCTAATCGTGGATATAAACCAACTTCAATAACGTTACACAATGATGCAGGTAGCGTAGGAGCTACTGCAGAGGCATATCATCGTGGATTAGTTAATGCCCCTCTATCTCGTTTAGAGGCTGGTGTAGCGCATTCTTATATTAGTGGAAATACAGTATACCAAGCATTACCAGAAGGGCGTATAGCGTGGCATACAGCTAATCAGAACGGTAATAAAAATTCATATGGTATTGAAATATGTCAATCTATTGGTGCAAGTGATAAAGTATTTCTTGCCAATGAGCAGGCAGCGTTCCAAGAAGCTGCGAGATTATTAAACAAATGGGGATTAAAAGCTAATCGTAATACAGTGAGACTTCATATGGAATTTTCACAAACTAGCTGTCCACATCGATCTATGAAATTGCATACTGGATTTGATCCAGTAACACAAGGTGTGCCTTCACAAGCAATTAAACTTAAACTTAAAGACTATTTCATTAAGCAAATTAGAGCTTACCAAGCAGGCAAAGTACCTACAGCATCCGTTGCTAAAGGTACAAGTTCTGCAAGTAATACTAAGTCAACTGTAGCTGGTGCATGGAAACGTAACAGTTATGGTACATGGTATATGAGCGAGAAGGCAGTATTCACAAACGGTAACTCTCCAATCGCAGTTCGTACTGTTGGTCCATTTAGAAGTTGTCCGTATGCTTATGACTTTCAACCTGGAGGATATACTCCACCATACAAAGAAGTAATGCTGCAAGATGGCCATGTTTGGATTTCATATGATTGGAACGGTAAAACTTACTATCTTCCTATTAGAACGTGGAATGGTGTAGCTCCACCTAATCATGGTGTAGGTCCATTATGGGGAACAATTTCATAAAGTGTGGTATAATGTAGATACCACGTAATCATACTAGGGTAGGCATATAGCGGTGCTTGCCCTGTTTTTTATGTTATAATTTATTTACATGTATAATGCCTTTTCCAAATAGTTTTTATATCCACCACCCACACATGTCACTGGGTGGTTATTTTTTACATAAATAAACCCACCAATTAAGGTGGGTATTTTTAATTTATTGATACCACTTTTGATACCATTTTGTATTAATTTTTATGATTTTCAATATTTTTCAAATTTAAAATGGCTCTATATCAACCTTTTTGAGTTGCAATATTTCACTGATACCACCTTTACAATACCGATGGAAGACATGGCCTATACTAATATTGCGCATAGTGTATTAGGCCACTTTAAATAAATGCCGAGAACATGGCTTGTCTTTATAGTCAATGAAATCTTTGAATAAACGATTTATATTGGAATGAGTATATGAAATCAATGATTAAAGTTGATTTTCTAACTCATTCCTTTTTTTATTTTTTAAAATAATAAAAATTTTAGGTTTTCTATTGTACAAATTTTATAATCATTATATAATTCAATGGTAATGATAATCATTTTCAATGGAGGAGACTTATGAAAAAATTAATATTTCCAATAATTATAATGGTTCTAATATTAGCAGCTTGCGGCAAAAAATCTGAAAGCGGCTCAGATAGTAACAAAGAAGACACAAAAGCTTATACATTAGATAGCGGAAAGAAAATTGATATACCTAAAAATCCTGAACGTATTGCAGTTGTTGCACCTACATACGCAGGCGGAATAAAATATTTAGGAGGTAAAATTGTAGCTGTCAATGAGCAAGTCGATAACAGTCATATTTTAAAAGATAAATTTAAAGATGTTGAAAAAGTTGGAGAAAATGATGTTGAAAAAGTTGCAAAAACAAAACCAGATTTGATCGTAGCTTACTCTACAGATAAAAACATTAAAAAGTATAAGAAAATTGCACCGACTGTTGTTTACGATTATGGTAAACATAAATATTTAGATCAACAAAGACAATTAGGTAAACTACTTGGAAAAGAAGATAAAGTAAAAAAATGGGAAGAAAAATGGAAATCACAAACTGAAAAAGATGGTGAAGCAATCAAAGCGAAAATTGGTGAAGATACAACAGTGTCAATTTTTGATGAATTTGATAAAAAACTTTACACTTACGGACCTAACTGGGGACGTGGAGGAGAAGTTATGTACCAAGCATTTGGATTAAAGATGCCTAACAAACTCAATGAGTTAGTTAAAAAAGAAGGCTGGGCTGAAATTAAACAAGAAAAACTAGCGGATTATGCTGGCGATTATATCGTTTCCACGAGTGAGGGTAAATCAAAACCAGGTTATAAAAAAACTGATCTATGGAACAACTTATCTGCAGTTAAAAATAATCATGTTATAGAAGTGCAAGCAGAAACTTATTGGTACAACGACCCTTATACATTGGAGTATATGAGAAAAGATTTGAAAGAGAAATTTTTAAAAACGAATTCATAATCTATTATTTACAGTAGTATTTTAGAGATTTAAATAAATATCACTAAAATAAAACATGAGCGTGTGACAAAGCAAAGATGTCTCAAGCTCATGTTTTTTTGTTTAGAAAAAGATTATAAATTTAAATTGTAAACTTTTTATTTTTAACAGTTTACATTTGTGGTATAATTTTTTCATCGAAGGAGGTTTGATGATGTCAACGAAATATTTAGTTTATACTGCTTTAATGACTGCTATTATTGCAGTTTTAGGTTTTGTACCTGCAATACCATTACCCATAATGCCTGTACCAATTGTGTTACAAAATATCGGTATATTTCTAGCTGCCATTTTATTAGGTCGTAAATATGGCACATTGAGTGTCGTTGTTTTATTACTTTTAGTTGTTGCTGGATTACCATTGTTATCAGGTGGCCGTGGTGGTATTGGTGTTTTTGCAGGACCATCAGCAGGTTTTTTATTTATGTACCCTGTTATTACATATCTTATTGGTCTTGTAAGAGACTTATATTTGAAAAAGATCAACTTTATTGTATTATTAATAACAACTGTATTGATAGGTGTCGTTTTGTTAGATGTTGTGGGTACGATTATAATGGGACTTATTACAAATTTGCCAATTTCTAAATCAATCATGTTATCTTTTGTCTTTATGCCAGGAGATGTTATTAAAGCGCTAATTGCTAGTTTAATAGGCAATATCATGTTAAACCATAGTCGATTCAAGCAATTACTTAAGTAGAATTAATTGAGACAAAGAGGAGGAGAAATGATGGTGAACATAACTTTGAGTAATATTTTCCAACCTGGGAATGTTTACGTTGAAGATGCATATAAAACTATTTATTTAACTCCTCAAATGCCTTTAATATTTGATGCAAATAAATGGGTGTATAAACAAATGCCTTCAATTCAACAATGGAAAGCGGATATAGCTACACAAACTGATTTTCATAAGCAACAAAACTCTAATCATTTAACTTTTACTTTTCCGGAAAACGTAGCATTAGACCAACAATGGTTAGGATTAATTAGCCAAGAGCAATTTGAATTAGGACTCATGGAGTTATATGCGATTGAACCTCAAAAATTCAAAAAGTATATAGACTCTGAAGTAGAAGTTAAAGTAGTGGATGCGCATACTATAGATGATTATATTAGTGTTCATAGTCAATTTGCAGCACCATATGGTGAGGGGTATGTTAAAGAAAGTACAAATATGATTAAAAATCAATATATTAATGATGCTAAAACACGTCTTATAGCATATAGGCAGGGTGTTCCAGCTGGTATATTAGATTTGATCATAGATGAGACAACTGTGGAAATTGATGGATTTGGTGTTTTAACATGCCATCAAAGACAAGGCGTCGGTAGTGTGATGCAAAGTTTTGCTGCAGAATTAGCCATGCCCAAACCATTGATTTTGATCGCCGATGGAGAAGATAGTGCTAAAGATATGTACGTGAAGCAAGGTTATGTTTTTATCAGTTTTTGTTATCACATTGTAAAAGAAGATATTTGAAAAAGCCTCATTTTTACTTTAATTAAAAAATATGCTCGCAACGTGAGCGTACTATACTGTCGACAAAGCCATTAACTTTGTCGACATTTTTTTATGCATATTTTCTGAAGGTACTGTTTTATGGTGTAATATTTGGCTGATGTTTTTTGTAAGTAATAGCGTTAACCCACATCCAACATTAAATACATTATTAATTTTGAATGAGTGTAGATACTTTTATCAAAGCGCATCATTTAATAGATAAAAAAAACAAACCTCAGGTGAATCATCACTTAAGATTTGTCTTTAATTTGGTATTTTTATGATGTAAAGGGCGTTTAACACATTATGATATTATGCGCTCTGGATGGCTATAAACATTAAAATTACCATCCCGAATAAAACCAATTGCTGTAATATTTAAATCATTGGCAAGTGTTACAGCTAATGTGGTTGGTGCGGATTTAGATAAAATCACACCAACGCCAATTTTCGCAGCTTTAATAAGGATTTCGGAAGATATACGCCCACTAAATATTAATACTTTATCTCGCACAGGTATATGATGTTGTATGCAATAACCATAAAGTTTATCTAAGGCATTATGTCTACCTATATCTTGTCTATGTTCAAAAAATGCCTCTCCATCACTGATGGCAGCATTATGCAATCCACCAGTTTGTTTGAAAATTTTACTTGCACTTTGTAAACGTGTCATCATGTTAAGGACTTGGTGAGGGGTGAGTTTAATTTTAGACATTGATGTTTTAGCTATTGCAGCATCATTGTGGAAATAAAATTCACGACTCTTACCACAGCAAGATGCAATCATCCGTTTAGTAGAATATTCAAACCGGTCATTAAGTGATTTGGTTAATTCGACATGTGCAAAGCCTTTACTATCATCAATTTGGATTGATTTCAAATCATCACTTTTTAAAATAGCACCTTCTGAAGCTAAAAAACCTAGTACTAATTCTTTCATATGATTTGGACTGCAAATGACCGTTGCAAATTCTTCACCATTGACCATAATCGTCAGTGGGAATTCTGTGACATAGTGATCTGTTGTTTCAATAAGTTTACCTTCTTCATATCTAACAATATGTTGGTTTGTTAAAACATCTTCGTTCATAGTATTTATCCCCCAGTTCCTATTCACTATCTATTTTAGCGTATTTTTTGTTGCAAAAAAATAAATTGCATTTATATCCAAAAGCTTAACTGCAATATTTGTTTGATATATACCAAACTTAGAAGTAAACTTATAGTAAACACAATAGTGAGAGGTGATCCGGCAAATGGCTAGTATAAGAGATATTGCGAAAGAAGCAAGGGTGAGTCCAGGAACGGTTTCCCGCGTATTAAATAATGATCCCACCTTATCTGTCTCGGAAGAAACGAGAAAAAGAATATACGACATAGCAGAAAATTTTCAATATAAAAAAGCTGAAAGAAAAAATAAAAGCATACAAATTATTACTTATGCATCAAGAGCCAAAGAAATGTCTGATCCGTATTATCGTGAGATTAGATTAGCTATTGAAGCAGAAGTAAAACGTTTAAATCTATCATTAAAAAGAACACTTCGCATTGATGGAGAACATGATGCGATTGACTTTACTAAAATAGCCAAAGCTGGCGCAATTATTGTTGTAGGTAATTTTGCTGCAGAAGCTATTCTAGAATTGCAGAGTTACAATCAGAATATTGTGGTTATTAATAACCCTAACACGCCTAAATCAGTTGATGCAGTGTATTCGGATTTATATGATGCAATGACTCAACTATTAGATGATATAGATCATTCAGAATTAAACGATATTGTTTACGTAGGTGGTACTCATACAATAAAAAACCTTGCAGGCATGCCAACACTAAATAATCAAAATTTTGAAGATAAACGGTATATCGCATTCAATGATTGGTGTAATAAGCACCAAAGAAAAGGTAAAGTATTAATGAATGGTTGGCATAAAGAAGATGGTATAAATGCAGTAAACGAAGTATTACAAAATCAACATCTACCTCAAGTTTTTATCGCAGGTAACGATATGATCGCTTTAGGCATATTGCAACAACTACAACTAAAAAAATACACTTTACCTGATGATATCAAATTGATAAGTTTTAACGATTTGGAAGTGATTCAGTATGCGGTTCCTTCTATAAGTAGCGTACATATACCGATAGACGACTTCGGAAAAATAGCAGTAAGAATGGCAGAAGAGAGAATAAATAAAACAAGGAAAATTGCTATTCATGTAATTGCAGAAGCACAACTGAAAGAAAGGATGACTTTTAAAGTTAATAAGTGAAGTGTATTGACAAAACATTTAGTAAACAAGTAAACTTTATTTAAGTTTACTAAGGGGTTTGATTTTTGTGTATATCGATTTTTAAAGGAGTGGGACGTTATGTTAGAAGCTATGCGCGAGAAATTCGAAAGTTTATTTGACGTGAAGCCTGAAGTGAGTGCATTTGCACCAGGAAGAATTAACTTAATAGGAGAACATACTGATTATAATGGGGGATATGTGTTTCCAGCAGCAATTGAATTAGGTACGTATGGTTTAGCAGTTAAACGAAAAGATAAATTGGTTCGCCTATATTCTAATAATTTTGAAACGGTTGGTATGATTTCCTTCGACTTAGAACATTTAGATTTTCATAAAGAGCATGATTGGGCGAATTATCCGAAAGGTGTTATTAAATATTTAGTAGAAGCTTTTTCAGAAATTAATCAAGGCTTTGATATTTTGGTAGAAGGTAATATTCCAAACGGCGCGAGCCTTTCATCTTCTGCATCAATCGAATTACTAACTGGTTGGTTGGTAAAGCAGTTATTTAACTTGAATTTAGAGAGATTAGAACTTATTAAGATAGGGCAACGTACTGAAAATCAATTTATGGGTGTCAACTCAGGGATTATGGATCAATTCATTATAGGTATGGGGAAAGCAGAACATGCCATATTACTAGATACTGCAACGTTAGATTATGAATATGTACCTGCTAAGTTTGGAGACTATGTCATATCCATCATGAATACCAATAAACGTCGCTCATTAACTGAAAGTAAATATAATGAACGGAGAAGTGAATGTGAATCTGCACTGTCATCATTACAACAAAAATTAAATATTGAGTCTTTAGGTGAATTAACAAGTGAACAATTTGAAAAACATCAAATGCTTATTAAAGATGATGTGAAACGCAAAAGAGCAAAACACGCTGTTTCAGAAAATGAACGTACGAAACTTGCTTATCAAGCATTATCTGTTAATGATTTTGAAAAATTTGGCCATTTATTAAATGATTCGCACGCCTCATTAAAAGATGATTATGAAGTAACAGGTATTGAGCTTGATACATTGGCGGAAACTGCGCAACAAGTGGAAGGCGTACTCGGTGCAAGAATGACTGGTGCTGGCTTTGCAGGATGTGCAATTGCTTTAGTGCACAAAAATCAAATTCAAGCACTAGAAGATGAAGTCTCAAATAAATATATAGAAAAAATCGGCTATGAGCCATCGTTTTATCATGTGGGCATTAGTGATGGTGTAAAAACAATTTAAAATAAATTTGAAAAAGAAAGGATTTTTCCATGAGCGTATTAGTATTAGGTGGCGCAGGTTATATTGGAAGCCATGCCGTAGACCAATTAATTCATAGAGGCTATGATGTTGTAGTTGTAGATAATTTAGGCACTGGACATAAAGCAGCAATACACAATAAAGCGAAATTTTACGAAGGTGATATTCGTGATAAAGCATTTTTAGAAAATGTATTTAATAGTGAAAATATTGAAGGTGTATTTCATTTTTGCGCATACTCATTAGTTGGTGAATCTGTAGAGAAACCATTAACATATTTTAATAATAATGTTAATGGTCTACAAGTATTGTTAGAAATGATGTATGACCATGATGTCATGCATATTGTTTTCTCATCAACAGCAGCTGTATATGGTGAACCTGACTCTGTGCCAATTACAGAAAATGATTCTAAAACACCAACAAGTCCTTATGGTGAAAGTAAATTAATGATGGAAAAAATGATGCATTGGTGTCATGAAGCATATGGTGTGAATTTTGCTGCACTCCGATACTTTAATGTTGCAGGCGCTAAAGAACACGGCATAATAGGGGAAGATCATAGACCTGAAACACATTTAATCCCAATTGTATTACAAGTAGCGTTAGGGCAAAGAGATGAACTAACTGTTTTTGGTGATGATTATGATACGGAAGATGGCTCTTGCATACGAGATTATTTACATGTCGTTGATTTAATAGATGCGCATATTTTAGCGTTTCAACATTTAAAAAATGGTGGAGAATCAGGTGCGTTTAACTTAGGTAGTAGCCAAGGTTATTCAGTGTTTGAAATTTTAGAAGCAGCAAGAAAAGTCACAGGTAAAACAATAAACGCAGTTGTTGGTGAAAGAAGAGCTGGAGATCCTAGCAAATTAATTGCATCAAGTAATAAAGCACAGGAAGTATTAGGATGGAAACCTAAACATGATGATATACACGATATTATTGGTTCTGCTTGGCAATGGCATGAAAAGCACCCCAACGGGTATCAGGAGGTATAATGGATGTTATTGAATCACTACGCTGTCCAACTATTTGTATCTCACGCTATAGCACATGGAGATTATGAAGTGGAAGATGCCATTTATATTCAAAATAGATTGCTGAGTATTTTAAATGCTTCAGGCATAGAGGACACAACATCTTCCAAATTTAATTCTGAGACTACAGCGCTTGAGATAACGCAATATTGGATTCAAGAAGCAATCAATGCGAAATGTATAGATGACGCTTTATATAGCAAAGAAATCATTGAAGCACAAATATTAGATTTAATCACACCACGACCATCTGTACTGAACCATAAGTTTTATGAATTATATCAACAGAGTCCAAAGAAAGCGACAGACTATTTTTATAACATAACCAAACGCAATCATTATGTGAAAGAAGATGCAATTGCGCATAATATAAATTTCAACACAGCAAGTGAGTATGGTGATATGGAAATAACAATCAATTTATCCAAACCAGAAAAAGATGCTAAACAAATTGCCAAAGCGAAAGAAGCGCCTGCAACAGATTATCCTAAATGTGCACTATGCATGGAAAATGAAGGTTTTAAAGGGTCTGTAATACAAGCAGCGAGAACAAATCACCGTATCATCAGATTGAACTTAGGACAAGAACAATGGGGATTTCAATATTCTCCATATGCCTATTTCAAAGAACATAGTATTGTGTTATCTCAATCACATGTTCCTATGAAGATAGATAAGCAAACATTTGTACAACTGTTGGATTTTGTAGATAAATTTCCGCATTATTTTATTGGTTCAAATGCAGATATTCCGCTTGTTGGCGGTTCAATATTGACACACAATCATTATCAATCGGGTAGACACACATTTCCGATGGATAATGCTAAGGAAATGAACAATTTTAACTTAAAACAATTTTCAACAGTAACGGCTTCTACATTGTATTGGCCTATGAGTGTTATTCGTTTGAAAAGCGAAGATAAAAATGATTTGGTGGCAGCGGCAGAATTTATTAGAAAAGCATGGAATAGTTATTCAGATGAAACTGTAGATATAAGAGCATACAGTAAAAATGGTGAGCGTCATCATACTGTAACGCCGATTGCCCGTTATAGGGAACAACAATATGAACTTGATATTGTTTTAAGAGACAATCAAACATCGGAACAATATCCAGATGGTATATTTCATCCCCATCAAGACGTTCAACATATCAAGAAAGAAAACATTGGATTAATAGAAGTAATGGGGACTGCCATTTTGCCTGGTAGATTAAAACAAGAATTACAACAGGTTAAAGCATTTTTATTAGGTGAACAACAACAAGTGCCAAGCATACATCAACCATGGGCAGAAGACATGACACAACGATATGATATTCATGAGAAAAGCGTAAATGAAATTATTGAAAAAGAACTTGGTTTCAAATTCAAACGTGTACTTGAAGACGCAGGTGTATTTAAAAACACATCACAAGGCCAAAGTGCATTTAAAACATTTATAGCATCGTTACAATAAATATTTTGAAAATTGAGCTATACGAAGTACCTTTTACTTTTGTATACGCTCTTTTTTTTTGAAATAAATAGGCATATAATTATATGAAAAAGGAGACAATCAAATGAAAAACACTTGGAAATTTTTAATGATTGCAACGATTATGGCATGTATATTAATAACTGGATGCTCTAATAGCGATAAGAAGCAGAGCGAAAAAGATGCTAGCACTCAGGATGATCATAAGAAAGAAATACATATTTCAGCTGCAGCAAGTTTAACAGATGTCACTAAAGATTTAGAACGAGCATTTAACAAAAAACATAAAAATGCTAAAATCACCTTTAATTATGGTGGGTCAGGCGCATTGAGACAACAAATAGAAAAAGGGGCACCTGTAGATGTATTTATGTCTGCAAATACAAAAGATGTAGATGCTTTAGGTAAGCAAGCTCAAAATAAATATGAATACGCACAAAATGACTTAGTGCTTATAGGTGAAACTAATAGTACATATAAGAATGTGTCTGATTTAAAACAAGGTGAAAAATTAGCTATCGGCGAGACTAAATCTGTGCCTGCAGGGAAATATGCTGAGCAATACTTAAAAGATCATCAATTGTATGATGATGTTAAACCGCATTTAGTTTTTGCAAAAGACGTGCGACAAGTATTAAATTATGTTGAAAAAGGTAATGCTCAATTAGGTTATGTTTATAAAACAGATTTATATCAAAGTCAAAAAAATGGTGATAGTAACGTAAAAGAAATTCAAACCGCTAAATTAAAACAGCCAATCACATATAAGTCAGCGACAGTTTCAGATAAAAAATTAGCAACAGCGTGGATTGAATTTTTAAAAACAGATGAAGCGCAAGAAATTTTAAAAAAATATAAATTTAAAGTATAGGGGGTAGCAGAAATGCCAGATGTCACGCCGTTTTGGATATCATTAAGGGTTGCAATTATCAGTACGATTATCGTTACGATACTAGGTGTTTTTATATCAAGATGGTTGTATAAGCGTCGTGGCTTTATAACGAGACTTTTAGAAAGTTTCATTGTCTTACCAATTGTGTTACCACCGACAGTGATGGGTTTTATTTTACTGATTGTATTTTCACCACATAGTGTGGTTGGAAGATTTTTTAGCGATGTATTACATTTGCCAGTTGTATTTACTTTAACTGGTGCCATAATAGCCTCCATCATTGTCAGCTTTCCACTGATGTATCAGCATACTGTACAAGGATTTAGGAGTATAGATCCTAAAATGTTGAATACTGCAAGAACGATGGGTGCAAGTGAAAATAAAATTTTTATGAAATTAGTTTTACCGTTATCTAAGCGCTCAATACTTGCTGGTGTAATGATGAGTTTTGCACGGGCAATTGGAGAATTTGGTGCTACGTTAATGGTAGCAGGTTATATTCCTAATAAAACCAACACGTTACCTTTAGAAATATATTTTTTAGTAGAGCAGGGAAAAGAGAATCAAGCATGGTTATGGGTGATTGTATTAGTTGCATTTGCTATCACTGTAATTGGTACAATCAATCTATTGAATAAAGATGGTTATCGGGAGGATCGTTAATGCTTAATATATCTTTGAATCATCTTTTAAATAGTACACAATTACATGTAAAAATAGATGATACTACACCTAAAATTTATGCCATTAAAGGACCTTCAGGTATAGGTAAAACAACAATTTTAAATATGCTTGCTGGTCTACAGCAACCAGATCAAGCGTATATACAGATTAACGACCATATATTGACAGATACTACTTCAAATGTTGATGTAAAAATTCAAAAACGCAATATCGGTTATTTATTTCAAGATTATCAATTATTTCCAAATATGACTGTGTTTCAAAACATCACTTTTATGACACAGTATTCACAGCATATAGACAATTTGATGAATCAATTAAACATTGTTCACTTAAAGGATAAATTTCCAATACGCTTATCTGGTGGTGAATCCCAACGTGTTGCATTAGCTAGAACATTAAGTACTAAACCAGACTTGATGTTACTAGATGAGCCGTTTTCTAGTTTAGATGATACAACAAAAGCAGAAAGTATTTTGTTAGTAAAACGAATCTTTAAATTATGGAATATACCTATTATTTTTGTTACTCATTCTCAATATGAAGCAGAAGTCCTGGCACATGAAATTATTAATATTGGGTGATATGCAACTATAATTTATGAGAGGTTGCGTAAGATTTATAATCACATTTATAAATAAGTAGGGGGTGATCCAATGATAATCGAATGTTTAGGAACTTCTGGGGGTGTACCAACACTTTATCAATCAGTTTCACAGCATAAAGATGCACAAAAACGAACAGGGCCTGGTATCTTCATTCATGATTTACAATTACTAATCGACACTTCGGAAGATATATTTCAACAACTAAGACAATCAAAAATTTATGATATAAAATATGGCATTTATTCTCATTGGCATCCAGATCACACGATGGGGATGAGGATATGGGAAACACTCAATTTTGATTTTATTCACAAAGTACCTAAGTCCAAAACGACAACGGTTTATATTACAACTCAAGAAGTGGAAGATTTTAAAGCATATTTTGCGCGTTGGGAATATGTTCAATATTTAGAATCATTAGGCGTAATTAACCTAGTAATTGTTGACAATGATGCAGAAATTAGTTTTGAAGACACAACGGTAGAGTGGATTCAATTAGCAGAGCAATTCGCGTTTGGTTTTTATTTAACTACAAATACCAAACGTATACTTATTATTCCAGATGAAATTAAAGGCTTTCGACCAACGGAGAAGTTGAAAAATGTTGATGTTGCTATTTTACCTTTTGGTAGCAATGAAGTTAATCCTATAACTCATGAACGTATTCATCCAGAAGGTATGTTAAATGCTTTAGGAGAGGTTACATTTGATGAATGTGTGACTATTGCTAAAACTATTAATGCTAAGCATACATATTTTACTCATATTGAAGCTACTGAAAGTTTAACGAAGGCACAAATTAAACAATTAGAAGAGCGATTAGAAGAAGATGGCTTAAAATCAACCATTGCATTTGATGGATTGAAAATTCAAATTTAAATAATGATTAGTGATTTTAATACCAAAAATCAAAGTATCAGTAATCACCATAAATGTATCATTATATCTTTTGAAACTGTTTTGCGATAAAGAGTAGGACTATGAAATCAATATCTAGTTTTGATTTTGTACCTACTCTTTTATTTTGCCTTTTAGGTAATATGAATAAAAGTGGTGTACATGATTTTTGATTAATGAATTCAAACCGTTGTTACAGAGAACGCCAAGATTTATAATGAAAATAATGACGCAAAGTGAGGGATTTCATAGTGAATGAAGAACGTTATTCAAGGCAAATGCTATTTAAGCATATAGGCACATCTGGGCAAGAGAAAATTATGAATGCACATGTGCTAATTATAGGTATGGGTGCTTTAGGAACACACCTTGCGGAAGGACTTGTGAGAGCTGGTGTAGGTGAGTTGACGATTGTCGATAGAGACTATATTGAATTTAGTAACTTGCAGCGCCAGACGATGTATACAGAAATGGATGCAGTAGATAAGTTACCTAAAGTAATCGCAGCAGAACGAAATCTAATGGCAATACGTCAAAATCTGAACTTGCACATACACATTGCACATGTTGATCGATTATTCCTAGAAACATATGCGCAAGATGTTGAACTTATACTAGATGCTACAGATAATTTTGAAACAAGACAATTGATTAATGATTTTGCTTATAAAAATACCATACCATGGATTTACGGTGGCGTCGTACAGAGTACTTATGTGGAAGCAACATTTATACCTAAACAAACACCATGTTTTAACTGTTTAGTTCCACAGTTACCTGCAATTAATATGACTTGTGATACAGTAGGTGTTATTCAGCCAGCAGTCACTATGACGACCAGTTTACAATTAAGAGATGCATTAAAAATATTAACTGGCGCAACAATAGCGACTAAAGTTACTTACGGTGATATTTGGGAAGGTACACACTTTACATTTGGCTTTAGTAAACTGCATGATAGTGCTTGTACAACTTGTGGTACACAACCGACATATCCTTATCTCAATACAACACAAAGACAATTTGCAAGTTTATGTGGCAGAGATACTGTTCAATATGAAAACCCAGAAATTTCCCAGGAAATGTTAGAAGCATTTTTACAACAACAAGAAATACCATATCAACGTAATCCTTACATGTTACATTTTGAATACAAAAAACATAGAATTGTTAGCTTTAAAGGCGGGAGATTATTAATTCATGGGATGACTCATCCACAACAAGCGATAACGTTGATCAACCAATTATTCGGCTAAGGAGGTTTAATATGCATACAAATGTAAAGCTTGATAGAAATATTAGATGTGCAGTATTAACTGTTTCTGATACAAGAGATTATGAAACCGATAAAGGTGGTAAATTAGTTAAAGAGTTACTTTCAACATTAAACGTTACGATTACAGAATCACATTATAAAATTGTTAAAGATGAACAAACTGTAATTACTGAGCAATTAAAGCATTGGCTAGCAGAGGATATTGATGTCATTATCACCACAGGAGGTACTGGTATAGCACAAAGAGATGTAACGATAGAAGCTGTTTCCAGTTTGATTACGAAGGAAATTGAAGGATTTGGAGAATTATTTAGATATCTAAGTTATACAGAAGATGTTGGGACTCGTGCGTTGTTATCTCGAGCAATTGCTGGCACGGTAAATAATAAATTGATTTTCAGTATACCAGGCTCTACTGGTGCAGTTAAATTAGCATTAAATAAGCTCATTAAACCAGAATTGAATCATTTAGTGCAAGAGATTACAAAATAAATTAGAGCCCAACATTTTAAGTTTGTTGGACTCTATTTCTTACATATTAATATTTATGACAACTATCTTTGATAGTCACCAGATTTACCGCCTGTTTTAGAGAGTAGATAAGTTTCTCCAATGACCATGCCTTTATCTAACGCTTTTGTCATATCATAAACTGTAAGTGCTACAGCTGAAGCGGCAGTGAGCGCTTCCATCTCCACACCAGTTTTTCCAGTTGTAGAGACCGTTGCCTGTATATTTAAAGTGTATGCTTGTGTTTTTTCTTGCCAATCAAATGTAATATCTATACCAGTTAAAGGTAATGGATGACACATTGGTATAATATCAGATGTGTTTTTTGCAGCCATAATACCAGCAATTTGAGCAGTATTAAGCACATTCCCTTTTTGGTTAGTATGATCAACGATTTGTTTATAAATCGCTGGATTTACCGTAATACTAGAATGCGCAGTAGCTGAGCGTTTTGTTGTGTTTTTGTCAGAGACGTCTACCATTTTCGCATTTCCTTGTTTGTTTATATGGGTGAATTCAGTCAAAGTATCCCTCCTAATCGTGTTCTAGTATATCATGAAATTATTAATTATAAGGAGTAGATTTACGATGCCTGTAGAGAAAAGAAATCCGATTCCAGTGAATGAAGCAATTCAACGTGTGGTAAAGCAAAATATTTTTACGAATAGAATCACTTTACCTTTAGCAGAAAGTTTAAACTATATTTTAGCTGAAGACATTGTAGCAACTCATGAGATACCAAGGTTTGATAAATCACCATATGATGGTTTTGCATTAAGAAGTATTGATACAAAAGAGGCGAGCGGTGACAATCGCATTAAATTTAAAGTCATTGACCACATTGGAGCGGGATCAGTTTCAACTAAAAAAGTTGGAGCATTTGAAGCTGTAAGAATTATGACAGGTGCACAAATACCTGAAGGCGCCGATGCTGTAGTTATGCTTGAACAAACTGTCGAAGGTGAACATGATTTTACAATAAGAAAAACTTTTAGCGAAAATGAGAATGTTTCGTTAAAGGGTGAAGAAACCAAAGTTGACGATATTGTATTAGAAAAAGGACAAAGTGTTAATCCAGGTGCAATCGCTGTTTTGGCAACATATGGCTATACAGAAGTTCCAGTTTTTGAAAAACCTAGCGTGGCTGTGATTGCTACAGGAAGTGAATTGTTGGATGTTAGCGACGATTTAGAACCGGGAAAAATTCGTAATTCAAATGGTCCTATGATAACTGCATTAGCAAAAAAGCATCAGTTAGATGTCAATGCATATAAAATTCAACAAGATGATTTAAATAGTAGTATTCAAGTGATGCGTGAAGCAATGGTTGAGCATGATATTGTCATTACAACTGGAGGTGTGTCAGTAGGCGATTTCGATTATTTGCCTCAAATTTATGAAGCGGTCAACGCTAAAGTCTTATTTAATAAAATCGCCATGCGTCCAGGAAGTGTCACTACGGTAGCTATTGCAAATAACAAATATTTATTTGGATTATCAGGTAACCCCTCTGCTTGTTTCACCGGGTTTGAACTCTATGTCAAACCTGCAATACAGCATATGATGGGCGCTAAAGCGATATATCCACAAATTGTGCAGGCCACACTCATGGAAGATTTTAAAAAGCCAAATCCATTTACTAGATTTATTCGAGCAACAGTGACTTTTAATGGTAAAGAGATGACGGTTGTGCCATCAGGATTTAATAAGTCCGGTGCAGTAGTAGCGATTGCGCATAGTAATGCAATGATTGTATTACCTAGTGGTACAAGAGGATATCAAAAAGGCCACACAGTTGATGTCATTTTAACTGAATCACAAGCATATGAAATGGATACGACGCTATGATATTACAAATCGTAGGTTATAAAAACTCGGGAAAAACCACTTTGATGACGCACGCAGTGAAATTTTTAAAATCACATGGCTTTTGTGTAGCAACGGTTAAACACCACGGCCAACATGACTTAAACTTGTCAGATATTGAACTGCAGGCAAATACTGTTGATCACATGAAACATTTTAATGCAGGTGCAGATCAAAGTATTGTTCAAGGACATCATCTGCAACAAACAGTTACACGAACTGAAAAACAAAGGTTGGATGAAATCATTGATAAATCTGTTACAATAGACAGTGACATCATTTTAGTAGAAGGTTTTAAAGAGGCAAATTATGATAAAGTGCTTATATATCGTGATGATGCTGATTACCAAAAGTTAAATAAATTAACAAATATTCAGTATTATATTAACATTGGGCAACCATTAGCATTTCAAAAATTTGAGCAATGGTTATTATCTTTCGTTAACGAAAAGGGAATGGATTAAATGAAACAATTCGAAATTACAAATAAGCCAATAGAAACCGAACAATATCGCCAATATGTGCTCAATGAACATCAAGGTGCTGTTGTTGTTTTCACTGGTCATGTACGTGAGTGGACAAAAGGAGTTAAAACAGAGTATTTAGAGTATGAAGCGTATATACCTATGGCAGAGAAAAAGTTGGCACAAATAGGTGATGAGATTTCAAACAAATGGCCAGGGACAAAAACGGCCATTGTCCATAGAATTGGACCGTTAGCTATTTCTGATATAGCGGTATTGATAAGTGTATCATCGCCACATAGAAAAGATGCTTATCGTGCTAATGAATATGCAATTGAGCGTATTAAAGAGGTAGTGCCCATTTGGAAAAAAGAAATTTGGGAAGATGGTGCTGAATGGCAAGGTCATCAACATGGTAACCATGAGGATGCAGTTGGAGGGAAAAAGTTATGAAAGTTTTATACTTTGCGGAAATAAAAGAAGTTTTGGATAAAAGTTCAGAAGATATTGACTTAAGTTATGATATTACCGTCGATGAATTTGTATCAGATTTGTTTGAGCGTTATCCTAGTATTAATAGCAAAAAGTTTCAAATTGCGATTAATGAAGAATTTGTCAAAGGTGATGATATCGTAAAACCTAATGATACTGTAGCGTTGATACCACCAGTTAGTGGAGGGTAATGGAAATATGAAAGCAATCATACTTGCTGGTGGACAATCAGAAAGATTTGGAAAACCAAAAGCATTTGCAAAGATTCATTCACAAATGTTTTATCAACGTATCATTGAAGTTTTAGAAGCTACAAATATGTTTAATGAAATAATTATTAGCACAAATGAAATATTAGCGCATGAATTTGATTATGATAATATTGTTATCGATCATGCTAAAAACAAAGGTAAAGGCCCGCTGGCTGGTATTTACTCTGTCATGAAACAACATACTGACGAAACGCTTTTCTTTGTGATTTCTGTAGATACACCGATGATTACACAAAAAGCAATAAGTAAATTGTATCAATTTATGGTTGAACATTTAATAGAAGATCAACTAGATATCGCCGGTTTCCAAGAAGATGGCATGCCCATTCCAACGATGGCTTTTTATAGTCCACATACGCTTTCTTTTATAGAGGTAGCATTGGAATCAGGTGATTACAGCCTTAAGAATGTCTATTCAAAAGTCAAAAGTGATTGGTTAGATGTGCACGAAATTGGTTCATCTGATTATTGGTACAAAAATATTAATTATCAACAAGACTTAATAGATTTACATCACGACATTAAGAATAGATAGGGGGCTGATCAGATGGTAGAGCAAATAACTGATAAACTTGGGCGTCCAATTCGAGATTTAAGATTGTCAGTTACAGATCGTTGCAATTTTCGTTGTGACTATTGTATGCCAAAAGAAATATTTGGTGATGACTTTGTTTTCCTACCCAAAGATGAATTACTTACTTTTGATGAAATGGTCCGTATTGCTAAAGTTTATACGCGATTAGGAGTCAAAAAAATACGTATTACCGGTGGAGAGCCTCTACTCCGAAGAGATTTATATAAATTAATATACGAGTTGAATCAACTTGATGGTATAGAGGATATTGGTTTAACTACCAACGGTTTATTATTAAAAAAACATGGTCAAAGATTATATGATGCTGGTTTAAGACGTATTAATGTAAGTTTAGATGCGATTGATGACAAAGTGTTCCAAGCTATAAACAACCGGAATATCAAAGCTTCCACAATTTTACAGCAAATAGATTATGCGGTCTCAATTGGTTTTCATGTAAAAGTAAATGTAGTTGTTCAAAAAGGTGTGAACGATGATCAAATTTTACCTATGATTCAATATTTCAAAGATAAGGATATTGAAATACGCTTTATTGAATTTATGGATGTAGGCAATGATAATGGTTGGGACTTCAGTAAAGTAGTAACAAAAGATGAAATGTTAAAAATGATTGAGTCATCATTTGATATAGAACCTGTAAAATCTAAATATTTTGGTGAAGTAGCTAAATATTATCGACATAAAGATAATGGTGCTAAGTTTGGTCTTATCACAAGTGTATCTGAATCATTCTGTTCAACATGTACACGTGCAAGATTATCATCAGATGGTAAGTTTTATGGTTGTCTATTTAGTACCGTAGATGGATTTAATGTAAAGTCATTTATGCGATCAGGCGTGTCAGATGAAGCTCTGTTTGAACAATTTAAAGCTTTATGGAATATTAGAGATGATAGATATTCAGATGAACGTACTGCACAAACAGTAGCTAATAGAAAACGTAAAAAAATCAATATGAACTATATTGGTGGCTGACTTATCAAATACAATCGTTTATGGAGATTGCACTTTTATCACAACATTCATAGCTATTATATTTTTAAGAAGTTCAAATAACTAATAATACGAAAATTATATTCATTTATGAAGTTATTCTAAAATATATTAAGAGTAGGAGATAATTCAAATTTCAATTGAATTATCTCCTACTCATTTTTTTTATAATTTGAACTCATATCTTATGTGAAATGATTTCAAAAATGAGGAAAGATATTTTTATATGAAAATGTATTATACATAAGTAATTTTTTAACGATTAAAGATAATGAACAATAGAAAAAGATTACCATAATCAATTGTAGCTATATAAAAACTTTACAATAGTAAAATTTATTTATCTGTTTCTTTTAAAATAATAGATTTAATGAAGAAAGTGTTATATAATATTTTAAAAGCTTATTCATTATATAAAGCCAATACTAACAATGAAAGTAAATCATGAGGAGGCCAAATTTATGGAAAGTAAAGCATCATTTTATATTACGTCTGAGAGGGCTTTAAGTCAGTTGAAACATTGGTTGAAGTCAGCTCACCGTTTATCTATCGAAGAGTTTGTAGTTCTGTTTAAGGTTTATGAAGCTAATAAAATTAGCGGAAAAGAATTAAGAGATACCTTACATTTTGAAATGTTATGGGACACTAGTAAAATAGATGTTATTATAAGAAAGATTTATAAAAAAGAATTGATTTCAAAAGTTCGATCAGAAACAGATGAAAGACAAGTGTTCTATTATTACACAGATGATCAGTTAAAAGTAATAGATGATATTATAACAGAAATCGAAAACATAAAAGTCGCTTAATCATTAAGGTTACAATCAGATAATAATCATTAACAACAATATAAATTTGAAATAAGCCAAGTGCTAAAATAGCATTTGGTTTTTTTATATATTTGAAAAATAGAATAAACCTAATTCAGTAATAACTATAATATAAATAAACAAATTTCAATTTTAAATATTGTAAAATGTAGACGAATTGATGCTTCAGCCATAAAGTATGTAAAAAAACTGCCAACAATACTTTTGTTGACAGCTAAAAACAATGTTTTTCAGGATATTTAGTTTATTGTTTAATGAAAAGATTAGATATTCATGTGTTTTACTTTTCTACCATGAACAAAGTAATAAATAACTCCAGTAATTAAAACCAGTACACCCATAATAGCGTATAATTGAGCGAATGAAACTGCAGAGGTTACAAATCCTAATATATATGGACCAAAGCCTAGTCCTAAGTCTAAACCAATGAAGTAAGTTGAGGTAGCTATTCCATATTTTGCCGGTGGAGATACTTTGATTGCAATTGCTTGCATACAAGAAGAAATATTTCCGTAACCAGCACCAAGGAGTAATCCCGCAAGAATTAATAACCAACTGTTATTTGTAATACTTAACGTTAAAAAGGTAAGTATTAAAAAGATGAAAGCAGGATAAGCGATGACGTTTTCATTTTTGAGATCCATCATTCTACCAGCGATTGGTCTTGTAATGAGTGATGCAATAGCATAAAAAATAAAGAAATAACTAGATATTGTAACTAAATTAATTTCTTGTGCAAAAAATTGTAAAAATGTCAGAATAGACGAATAAGATAACCCGGCAAGGAGCATAATGATTGCCACAGGTAATGCTTCTTTGGCGATGTAGTTATTAATATTAAATTTTTTACTTTCAGTAGTTTGAGGTTTTATGATATCACGCGTTGTATCGATATTTAACTTAATGAAAAATGAAATGATAAAACTAATGATACCGCACATTAAACAAAGTAAAAATAACAATTGAATTGGGAATGTATTAATAAGTAAAAGGCCAAAAAATGGACCGATTGCAGCGCCGATAACTAAGCTTAAAGAGAATAAACTAATACCTTCACTTTTTCTCTCCTGAGGCGTTGCATATGCAGCAATTGTTCCTGTCGCTGTTGTAGTAACCCCAGTAGCAATACCATTAACTAATCTTGTGAACATTAAAATAGCTAAGGCACCTTCTATAAAATAGAACAATTGTGTGATGATTAATAAGATTAAACCAATGATTAAAATCCGTTTAGGACCTATTTTATTAACGTACTTTCCAGTGATAAATCGTCCGATTAAAGAACCGATAATAAATAATCCGGATACAAGTCCTGCCATACTGTCTGAGGCATGATATTCAGATTTTGTATAACTTGCTATGATAACGATAAGTAAATACATGCATAAGTAGACTAAAAAATTAGTTATGAAATTAATATTAAAATTCTTTGTCCAAATTGGTGTCTTCATCGATGCTGATTGATTCATGTTAAAACTCCTCTTTCTCTAAAATTTTCGCGTGAATAAGTTGTATTGATTGTGTGATATGCTCCAGTTCTGAATCTGACAAACCTGTATTTTTAATGATTTCATCTTGCACTTTATCTACGCGAGTACTAATGCTTTTATAAAGATTTTCTCCTTTTTGAGAAAGTGAAAGCCATTTTTCTCGTTTATCGGTACCTGTTTCTACCGTTAATAAATATTTTTCAGAAAGCACTTTTAATATTTTTCTTGTGGTCGGTTTTTCAATAGAGCGTCGTTTTGAAATTTGTACTAAAGTGGTTGGGGCATTATAGGAAATATCTTTTAAAACGAGCCATTGTGCAGGATAGAGATCAAATGATTCAAAGATGGGTTGGAATAGTTTTGTATATGGTCTATAAATTGCAATGATATTATCAAAGACAAATTTATTTTGCATGAATGCACACCTCCGAAAATAGTTAGCAAAGCTAACTTAATTTTTAAACAAGTTATATTTTAGTCTATTCTGCCAAGGAAATCAATAGCTATTTTTTTAAATATGATTTTTAATCACTATATAAATATGATTTCACAAAAGTAAATTAAATCGTAATCATAGGTTATCAGAAGTAAACGCTTAAACAATTTGTTAGAATAAATATAAAGAAAAAGTAGGGGGATCAAGGTATGCAAGATTTAAAATTAGATCATATCGTTCATTATGTACAACAATTAGATAATTTCAAATTCCCAGGCCATTTATTTACACTATATCAAGGTGGTAAGCATGATAAATTAGGCACATATAATCGTTTAGCGTACTTAAATAATGCTTACATTGAATTACTGGATATTTATAAACCAGAAAAATTGCAAAAAATTGTCAAAAGTGAAGAAGGTCGAGTCTCATTTCCTTCAAAAATCGTTCAAGATCAGTATAAACAAGGACTGAAAACAATAGCATTTCAAACGCAAGATATTACCAAACTAAAAGAAAAACTTGAAGCACAAAATATAGATGTTATAGGTCCTGTAGAAATGGAAAGGGAAAATACTAAAGGAGAAAAGACTACATGGCGCTTGTTATATATAGCTGATCCAGATTATAGAGTTAAACCGCCATTTTTTATTCAATGGAATGAAAATATTGAAACAAGAGAAGAAAAGCTAACATCATTACGGCAAAACGCCTTTAGTATCAAGGGGATTGAAATTAATAGTACAGAAAGAACACATACGGTTGAAAAATGGCAACAGTGGTTTGGGATGGAAATCGTGAATGATACAGAAACGTTCACGACATTAAAGTTGAAAAACGATGATATTGTATATCGTATATACGATGGTGAGTATTCAGGTTATAAAGCGGTTACTTTGAAAGACGATCATACAACTTCACCGTACACTTTAATCATTAGAGGGCTTAAGTACAAAGTTGAAGCGGATTAGTAAATGTAAACATACATACTATGTGCAATAACGACGATGTGTATCACAGAAGTGATTAGTGTTAAAATAGTTAAGTAAGTTCCCCATTTATTTTTATTAGATAAAAGTAGTAAATACACTGTTGCTACAAATGTAAAAACAGCGAGAATGATTCTTAAACTTAGATATGAAACATTAAACGTTGTACTAAATGTTTGGATTACAAAAATTAAATTGATTAAAAAGAGTAATGACAATATAATGATACGCACTAGAACACCTCATTTCGTATCATATTATAGCAAATAATAGGAAATGATGTGAAAGAATGTGTGAAGCAATGTATAATAACAAAGTATGTAATGGTAAAAGGAGATATCAGTTTTTATGGAAAAGATGAATATAACAAATCAAGCTCATGATGCATTTGTTAAAGCGCATCCGCAAGGTGATCTATTACAATTAACAAAATGGGCAGAAACAAAGCGATTGACTGGCTGGTACTCAAAGCGTATCGCAGTAGGTGAAGATGGTGAGATTTTAGGAGTGGCCCAGTTATTATTTAAAAAGGTTCCTAAATTGCCTTATACGTTATGCTATATTTCAAGAGGTTTTGTAACAGATTATAGTAATAAACTCGCATTAGAAACATTACTAGAATACGCAATTCAGATAGCAAAAGAAGAAAAAGCTTATGCAATAAAAATCGACCCTGATGTTGAAGTAGATAATGGTGCTGATGCACTTACACATCTAAGAGCATTAGGTTTTAGACATAAAGGGTTTAAAGAAGGACTTTCGAAAGATTATATCCAACCAAGAATGACAATGATAACACCGATTGATAAGACCGATGACGCTTTAATTCAAAGTTTTGAAAGACGTAATCGTTCAAAAGTTAGATTGGCATTAAAACGTGGTACGAAAGTAGAACGTTCTGATAGAGAAGGTTTGAAAACATTTGCCGAATTAATGAAAATTACGGGTGAAAGAGATGGCTTTTTAACGAGAGATATTAGCTATTTCCAAAATATATATGATGCTTTACATCCCGATGGAGATGCAGAATTATTCTTAGTGAAATTAGAGCCTAAACCCGTGCTTAAGGATTTACGCCAAGATTTAGCGCAGTTAGAAAAGGAAAAAGAAAAGCTAGCTGAAAAAAAACAAGATAAAAAGACATTAAATAAAATAAACGATGCTGACAATAAAATGAAAAAAACGCAAGAACTTATCAATGAGATGGAAGCTTTAGAAGCTAAGCACCCAGAAGGATTATATTTATCAGGTGCATTGCTTGTGTTTGCTGGAAATAAATCTTATTATCTGTATGGCGCGTCATCAAATGATTATCGAGACTTCTTGCCAAATCATCACATGCAATTTGCAATGATGCAATACGCTCGAGCACATGGTGCAAAAACATATGATTTTGGTGGCACAGATAATGATCCCGATAAGGAATCAGACCATTATGGATTGTGGGCATTTAAGAAAGTATGGGGAACTTATTTAAGTGAAAAAATAGGTGAATTTGATTATGTGTTAAATAAACCATTATATCAAGTTATTGAAATTGTTAAACCTAAATTGACTAAAGCTAAAATAAAACTTTCACGTAAATTAAAACGTTAGTAGTTTTGTTTGTGATTTTGTAAAAAAGTAGACACGTTATAAAGTTTTAATATGCAACTTAAACTTTATAACGTGCATTTTTTATGAATTTAGAAAATACATATATAATTAAGCGTAATGAAATTAAATGAAGTATCGCATTAAAATGCTAGTTGAGAGGAGAAAAGATATGATTAAAAAACTATTACAGTTTTCACTTGGAAATAAATTTGCAATTTTTCTTATGGTATTGCTGGTCATTTTAGGTGGTGTGTATTCAAGTGCAAAAATGAAACTTGAATTATTACCTGATGTTGAGCCACCAGTGATTACAGTACAAACAACCATGGCTGGTGCTACACCAGAAACGGTGAAGGAAGAAATTAGTGATAAAATTGATGACCAAATAAGGTCAATGGCAAGTGTGAAAAATGTTAATGCACAATCTATTCAAAATGCTTCTATGGTTTCTGTTGAATATGAAAATGGCACAGATATGGATAAGGCAGAAAACGATTTAAAAAAAGAACTTGATAAAATTAAGTTTGATGATGGTGTGGAAGACCCCGACTTAACAAGGAATTCAATGAATGCTTTTCCAATTGTGGCTTATTCTTTTACCACAAAGGATAATAATTTAAAAGATACAACAAAAAAAGTTAACAATCAGTTACTACCTAAACTTCAAACAATCGATGGTGTACAAAATGCACAATTGAATGGACAAACATCTAGAGAAGTTTCAATTAAATTTGATCAAGAAAAATTACAAGACAGAGGATTGACTGTAGATAGTGTGGAACAATTCTTAAAGGGTGCCACAAGTGAAACCCCGTTAGGTTTATTCCAGTTCGGTAAAACTGAAAAGTCAGTAGTGGTTGATGGCCAATTTACTTCAATAGATGCATTGGAAAACCTTGAGATTCCATTATCAGCTTCAAGTATGAGCACTCAAGGTAACAACAATGAAAATGCAAGTCAAAGTACGAGTGACCAAAGTTCATCACAAGGGGGTAACATGGAAGCAGCAATGCCTACCTCAGATGATCAAGACGGCGAAAATAGCATGCCTTCTGTTAAACTCAAAGACATTGCCAATATTTCAGTTGGTGATGAACGACAATCTATTTCTAAAACAAATGGCAAAGATGCAGTCAATGTACAAGTGACGAAAGCACAAGATGCCAATACTGTTAAAGTAGCAAAAGATACGAAAAAAGAAATTGATGAATTTACCAAAGACAATAAAGATATCAAAGCTACTAAAGTTATGGATACTGCGAAACCAATAGAAGACTCGCTGTATACAATGATTGAAAAAGCAGCACTCGGTACGATTGTTGCCATAATTGTTATATTATTATTTTTAAGAAATATTAGAACAACAGCAATTTCAGTCGTTTCGATACCGATGTCTATATTAATTGCAATGGTTGCATTGAAATTAACAGATGTGTCGTTAAATATATTGACACTTGGTGCGTTAACAGTTGCGATAGGTCGGGTGATCGATGATTCAATTGTTGTAGTTGAAAATATTTATAGACGTTTATCAGATAAAAAAGAAACACTAACTGGTAACAACCTCATTATTAGTGCGACGAGTGAAGTATTTAAACCGATAATGTCGTCGACTATCGTTACTATTATAGTTTTTCTCCCATTGGCGTTTGTCAATGGTTCAGTAGGTGAGATGTTTAGGCCATTTGCATTAGCGATTGCATTTAGTTTACTAGCTTCTTTACTTGTTTCGATTACCATCGTACCTTCTTTAAGTGCTACTTTCTTCAAAAAAGGTGTCAAACAACAGAGAGAAGAAACATTAGGTCTGGTAGGAAGAGGATATAAACGTATACTCCGCTGGTCATTAGCGCACAAATGGATTGTAATGATTTTAAGTACAATCATTTTAATCGCTAGTATCGGTTTAGGGGCCGCTAAACTGGGGACTAGTTTTATCTCAACTGGAGAAGATAAATTCATGGCATTAACTTACACTCCTGAACCAGGTGAGACAGAGCAAGGTGTATTAGAACATGCCGAACAAGTACAAAAATACTTGAACACTAAAGATAAGGTGAAAACAGTTCAGTACTCTGTAGGTGGAGCAACGCCAACGGATCCTACAGGTAGTTCAAATAGTATGGCTATCATGGTTGAATATGAGAGTGATACACCTAACTTTGATGAAGAACCAGATAAAGTATTAAAACATATCAACAAATATCATCATCCTGGAGATTGGGCAAATCAGGATATGGGTACAGGTGGTACAAATAATGAATTAGCAATCACTGTTACTGGTCCATCTGTTGATGCTATCAAAGGAACTGTCAATAAAGTCGAAAAAGAAATGAAACATATTCATGGCATTGCTAATGTTAAGTCTGATTTATCTCAAACATACGAACAATATAATATCAAAGTCGATCAAAATAAAGCTTCCAATTATGGTTTGTCTGCATCACAATTAGCCATGACATTAAATCAGAATACACCTGAGCAAAGTGTCACAACCGTAAAGGAAAATGGTAAATCGATAGATGTGAAAATTAAAGAAGATAAAGAAACGGATTGGACAGAAGAAAAACTTAAAAATGCTAAAATACAAACAGCTACTGGTCAATCTATTGAATTAAGTGATATCGCAAAATTAGAAAAAACAACGACGCCAAACAAAATAGAAACTAAAGCAGGAGACTATACGTCAAAAGTTTCCGGAAAAGTGACAAATGATGATGTTGGCGGGACTTCACAGAAAGTGTTGTCACAGTTAAATAAAATAGATAAGCCGAATAACGTAGACGTCAACATGGGAGGGGCAAATGAAGATATAGGAAATGCAGTAACACAATTATCTATGGCGATGTTAGCAGCAATTATTATAGTTTATTTAGTACTTGTGTTAACATTTAAAGGCGCATTGGCACCTTTCACAATATTATTCTCATTGCCATATACAGTGATAGGTGTAGTGGTTGCATTAGTGGTGACTGGCGAGACAATATCTGTACCTAGCATGATTGGTATGCTTATGCTAATTGGTATTGTTGTAACCAATGCAATTGTGTTAATTGATAGAGTGATTAATAAACAACATCAAGGTATGGCAATGCAAGCGGCACTGTTAGAAGCAGGAGGAACGCGTATCAGACCAATACTTATGACAGCATTAGCAACGATTGGTGCGTTGCTGCCAATGTTATTTGGTCAAGACAGTTCTATTATTATTTCAAAAGGTATGGCAGCGACTGTAGTAGGTGGATTGGTTTCTTCAACCTTATTAACTTTAATTGTTGTACCAGTAATATATGAAATATTATTTACATTAAAGTCAAAAATCTTGAGAAAAAGAAAGTAAAATAAAATGCGGACATACGAGATGACATGCTTTTTGTAGATTTTGTATGTCCGTACTTATATATATGAGCACATGTTTGAATATATAAAATCAGCCCCGATAAGTTTCTTTTAATCAGAAATCTTGTCGGGGCTGATTTATATGTGTGACGTTACAGTATTTTAAAATAGTGGTTTTTAATATAAAACTAAAGTCAAAATAACATAAATTACAAATAAGATAACGCTCATTATATTTAAAATTTGAACGGCTTTTTGGTCTTTTTTGCCGTTTTTGAAAGCTGTAATTTCTACATTACCTATGATAAGCAGTAGGACAATAAAGACCCACCAATTGATTGCTGGGAACGATAATGTTGTAATAGCTACCACGAATAATAAAAGTAAAGACATAATAATACGTAAAATACGCGTTATAATGGTGTTCATTTTAAATATACTTATGTAACTTACGATTAAATATAACACTGGCAAAAATATAAGATACAGTTGCATTTATTACATCCTTTCTATGTTCGCCCTTAATCTTAGCATGTAAGTTATTGATTTACTAGGATGTTATTTATTTTCTTTTTGTCTAATTTCTGAACGTACCTCTGACATTTCTTGCTCTATTTTTTCAAGTTGTTTTATTAAAGGATCCACAGATTGATTAACTGATTCTCTTTTTTCGAGGTCTCCTTGTAATCTAACATAATCATATTTCAGTTCCGCTAATTTATCATTTAAATCCATTCAATTACCTCCATTTTTGTTTAATGTAAGCATTTCGTATATAAGTTGAATTATAACATGGATTCGAAAGCTTCTAAAATGGTTGCCACTTATGTTAAAGTATGAAAATAGAATGAAAACAGATGATTGGATGAAAGAAGGAATAATGTGACCCAACAATTTATCATTATTATATTACTCATTGCATTAGGCTATGTACTCAAACGGATAAATTACTTTAAAGCTAACGATAGTCAAGTCTTTTCAACACTCGTATTAAACATAACATTACCTTCTTTAGTGATTGTTAATTTAAATGGTGCAAGTTTAGATTTGTCACTATCAATATTACCGATAATGATGATATTGTATGGTGTTATCGCTAAGGTCATCGTGATTTGGTTTTTCTTAAAATATGACAATCACATACGTGGAACAGTTGGCATGATGACAGCTTCGCTAAATATTGGTTTATTTGCTTATCCACTTGTAGAAGCGATATGGCCTAAAACAGGAATGATATATTTTGGAATGGCAGATATAGGTGGCGCAATGATTATGTTTGGTGTTACATACTTTGTTGGCAGTTATTTCAGTAGTGCAGGTGATAATTTTGATTTTAAATATTTAGGAAAGAATTTACTTAAATCGGTTCCTTTAATGACATATATCATTATGTTTATATTAAATATGCTTAATATACACTTCCCAGAGCCTGTAATTAAATTTTTCTCTGTACTATCTGGCGCTAATATGCCACTTTCAATGATATTATTAGGTTTGATGCTCAACTTTAGTATTGATAAACGCTTCTTGCCTATTGCTTTAAAGTATTTAGGTTTACATTATGGATTGGGAATCATCGCAGGATTGCTCGTTTACTTCTTTTTACCAGTTGATAATGATATGATTAAAACAACACTACAAGTTGCTTGGTTATTACCAGTAGGTGTTGCTATTATACCTTATTCCATTCAATTTAAGTATAAGACTTTGCCACTCGTTGGAATGGTGAGTAATTTAACGATTTTAATTAGCATTATTATTTTGTATGTATATCAAGCGTTATTTGTTTAATTGATTTTTGGAAGACTATGAAACGATTTGAATATAAAAAATAAGGGTCTGGGACATATCAATGGTGTCCCGGACCCTTAAATATTGAGCATAAGTATTAATGACTAAATGCATGTGTTTGGATTGGCGTGATGACTTTATCCTTTACCTCCCATAAACGCGGGGTAATTAGTCATTCCGCCATCAACGTAAATGGTAGTTCCATGAATATAACTTGCTAAATCAGAGGCAAGAAATCTTGCTACATTTGCGACTTCATTTGCTTCACCAATCTCTTTTGCCGGAATCATTTCTAATGTTTCTGCACGTGTTGCTGGGTCTGAAAATTTTTCTTTTGTATGTTCCGTTACAATTGCCCCTGGTGAAATATTATTAATGCGGATGCCATATTGAGCATATTCCATAGACATTGTTTCCATCATTAATTTTAAACCACCTTTACTAGCAGCGTAATTCACATAGTTAGGCCAAGGGATTTTATCATGTACACTTGAAGTATTAAGAATAACACCTTTTTTATTCTCTTTGAGAAATTGATTAACTGCGGCTTTGGAACCTAAAAAAGCACCTGTTAGGTTAATATCAATTACTTTTTGCCACTCATCTAAAGGCATTTCATGTGTTGGGATTGCTTTTTCAAATCCGGCATTGTTAATCATGATATCTAATGTACCAAAGTGATTTACAGTAGTTTGAATGAGGTGATCAATATCATTTTCTTTAGAGATATCTGCTTGAACTTTTAATGCTTTGCCACCAGCATTTTCAATTAATTTAATTGAGGCTTCTATAGCATCCATATGACGTTCGGATCTGTAGTTTAATACGACATTCGCTTGTTCTTCACCAAACTGCTCTGCCATGGCTTTTCCAATACCACTACCAGCCCCAGTAATAATGACTACTTTTCCTGCTAAATCTTTAAACATTTAAGATTCCTCCTAGTTATTCGGCATAAATTTTGATGAATTAAAGTGTTTAGTCGAATATAGTTTTATAACACTTGATTAAGCTTTAATATTGCCTAAAACAAATGCAGCGATAACGATTAAAATGATACCTGTCCAGATGCCTATCATCTGACGTTTATCTTTTCGTTCACCTAAAAGAAAAATGCCACCAAGTGTAGAAACAATTACTAATAATTGTGAAAATGAGAAACTTGTCGCCACACCTACTTTTGGTTGTGAATAGAACATAAACAAGTTTCCTATACCCCATATGACACCAGGTATTAGATTCCAAACTGTACTTCTAATCGTAGTTTCATGTTTAGCTGATAATATTAATCCACCTATTGCCATACCAATAGATTGGAAAAATAGGGCATTCATACCATCAACACCAAAAATTTGTGCAACTACAACATAGACGACATAACCTACAGTGGAAATTAACAAGATAGGAATTGCTTTACCAAAGTTTTTCGTACTTTCTGAAGCTTCATTTTTACCTTTAATTGAAGTAAGCGCAATACCGCCAACAAGTAAAATCATTGCAACTAAGCCAAGAATTACTTGTGTGCCAGTACTCCATTCACCTAAAAATATAGCACTAAATAAAGTGGTACCTACAAGTTGTAACCCTGTTGAAATTGGCATTGTTTTAGATACGCCAATTAAACTGACTGATTTTAATTGATAACCTTGTCCTAATGCCCAAAAAGCACCAGATATTAAACCTACAATAATGACGATGGGGTCATCGAATTTTGTATTGCCAGTAAGTAATAATAAGATACCTATGATAAGTGCACCGAAAGTAGTCCCTCTGATTTGATTGTAAGGGCCACCACCAACGAGTACATTAATTAAAACAACACTTCCCCAAAATAATGCTGGGAGCAGGGCAATTAATAAATCCATAATTAAGCTTCACTCACTCTCTATTTATTTTTACTTTCCCTTTATAAAACAATCACTGAAGATTGCCCTAGACACTCATTTTAAAGTAAAGGTATCGAATAGTAAAAATATTAGATTACAGTTCAGCTTTTTAATTTTTAAAAAAGTCTATATGGATATTAAAAATGTAAAAATATAAAACACTTATAATTTAAATGTATGCCGCTACGTACTTGAATTTTTTATATTCATAATTAATGTTAAAACCTAATTCGTTGAAACGCTCAACAAGTGTAGTATTTTTACTGCGTATTTTAAAATATATCTTATCAATATCAAAAGTTGAAAAAGCAAAATGTAGAGAATATGATAGTAAATCAAAAGCAATCCCCATTAATCTGTAATCAGAGTGCGAAGAAAAGTATTTGATTTCAGCTATATGGTTGTTTTCAGCGATTTCAAGATATAAATAACCTTTTAATAATCCTTCAGACATGAATATAAATAGGCGATGGTACTCATCTAATGATTTTACAATTTCAGCAGCAGTCATTACATCATGTTTAAATGTTTGATCATGTAATTTACTAAAATAAGGATAGAACGCAGGTTGATATTCAATAATATTTTGTTCATTACCAACATTTCCAATATCTTTTGTAGAAATGAGATAGTAGTCAGTAAAGCTATAGGATGCACCTAATGATTTCATAAACGGTAAGTATTCTTGTTCATGTTCTTCAAAAGAAAAATTAAAATTTGCAGTATCAGGTTTACTTTGAGCTAAAGCATCAAAAAGTTGTGTCATTTCTTCGATAGTAGGCGTAATATTTTTGTGTATGAATGGGCCTAATACTTTATATTTATTATCTTCGTACTTTAAAGCTAAAAGTAACATTGTAATTTCATCTTGATTGTTCACTTGTGCAAATACACCAGGATCCTGTATTGCATTGATAATAACAGACCTAATATCATTATGCATTTGTGGTAATTTGTACAAATAAGAAGCAGATTGATAGTTAGCATTATTCAAAAATTCCAAGATTTGATCGACATCGTTCGGATTTGTTGTTTTCATATAATACCTCCATATGATGAACTATTAAGTTAATTATAAGAACTTTTTCATGTAAATGGAAGTTTTGATGTGCTATATACATGTTACAATAAGAATATCATTGAACTGAAAGGACGAAATTATGAAATCACTCATTATTGCAGAAAAACCTTCTGTAGGTAGAGATATTGCGCAAGCATTAAATATAAATGATAAACGTAATGGTTACTTTGAAAATAATAAATATATTGTGACTTGGGCATTGGGGCATTTAGTTACAAATGCTACGCCAGAACAATATGATAATAATTATAAAGAATGGAAACTTAACGATCTCCCTATTATACCTAACCGTATGAAGACGGTTGTCATAAGTAAGACCAAAAAACAATTTTCTATTGTACAATCATTAATCAATAACAAAAACACAAAAGATATTATTATCGCAACAGATGCCGGTAGAGAAGGTGAACTTGTTGCGCGTTTAATTTTGGATAAATCTCATAATAAGAAACCGATTAAAAGGTTGTGGATTAGTTCAGTAACAAAAAAAGCAATTAAAGATGGCTTTTCAAAATTACAAGATGGTCGTAAATTTAACAATTTATATTATGCAGCACTTGCTCGAAGTGAGGCAGACTGGATTGTTGGTATCAATGCAACGCGTGCATTAACTACGAAATATGATGCACAATTGTCTCTCGGTAGAGTTCAGACACCGACGATACAACTCGTTCAAATGAGACAAAACGAAATTAATCACTTTTCTCCACAAACTTATTTTAAAATGAATATTGTTGCTGGGGGGCTTACATTCCAATGTGTGACGCCAGAGACAAGTAATGATAAATCAGTTTTTGAAAAGATAAAAAGTGAAATCAGTGAGAAAGACGGTTTGATTGAAAGTATTAATAAAAAACATAAAAAGTCCTATGCACCTAAACTGTTCAGTTTAACAGATTTGCAACAAGAGGCATACAAACGTTATCACTATGGTCCAAAAGAAACATTGAATGTTTTACAGACTTTGTATGAAAGACATAAACTAGTAACATACCCACGAACAGATTCTAATTATTTAACTGATGATATGGTAAATACACTAAAAGATAGAATACAAGCTATCATGGGCACATCGTTAAAAGAAATTGCAAAAAAACAATTAACACAATCTTTTTCAATAAATGAAAAATTTATAAATAATCAAAAAGTATCAGACCACCATGCAATTATCCCAACAGAAGTACGTCCAGATATGAATCAACTAACCCAACGTGAAACAAAAATTTATCTGATGATTGCTCAAAGATTTTTAGAAAATCTTATGCCGCCACACGAATACGAGGCTGTATCAATCCAAATTGTAAGTGGGAAATATAAATTCGAATTTAAAGATAAAATCACTAAAAAATTAGGGTTTAAGGCGATTTATGAAACTGAAGCATCAGTAAACGAGCAAATAGAAAAATTAACAAAATCATCCAAATTGCATATCACACAAGCTAAAATTGAGCACCATGAAACAACGCCACCTTCATATTTTAATGAAGGTACATTATTAAAAGCGATGGAAAGCCCACAAAAATTCTTTAAATTAAACAATAAAAAATATAATGAAACATTAAAAGAAACAGGTGGAATTGGAACAGTTGCGACTAGAGCAGATATCATTGAAAAATTATTTAATATGAATGCAATCGAATCACGTGACGGTAAAATCAAAGTTACCTCTAAAGGAAAACAAATACTAGAGCTTGCACCACAAAAATTAACATCTCCGCTATTAACTGCTGAGTGGGAAGAAAAACTATCTTTAATAGAACAAGGTAAATATAATGCCAATCAATTTATATCTGAGATGAAAAATTTCACACATGAAGTTGTCAGTGAAATAAAAGAAAGCGAACAGAATTATAAACACGATAATTTAACCACAACGGAATGTCCTACATGTGGCAAATTTATGATTAAAGTTAAAACTAAAAATGGACAAATGCTGGTTTGTCAGGATCCGAAATGTAAAACTAAAAAGAATATTCAAAGAAAAACCAATGCGCGTTGTCCAAATTGCCATAAAAAAATGATGTTGTTTGGAAAAGGAAAAGAAGCAGTATATCGTTGTGTGTGTGGACATACTGAAACACAAGCACAAATGGATAAACGTCATAAAAATAAAAAATCAGATAAAGTAAACAAAAAAGATTTAAAAAAATATATGAATAACAATGATGGCTTAGAGAACAATCCATTTCAAGATGCGTTAAAAGGTTTGAAATTTTAAATTAATCGAACGAATAGCATTAATTTTGACAAGAAGTTCGTGTTTGCTATTGTAAAATAATGAAATTGGTATTAGAATGTGTAGGTATTTTAAAAAAAGGAGAACTAAACCGTGAAAAAGTATTTCAAGTTTGAAAAACATAAAACAAACTATAAGAAAGAGATACTTGGTGGGCTTACAACTTTCTTGTCAATGGCATATATCTTAGCTGTCAACCCTCAAGTACTAAGTTTAGCAGGCGTAAAAGGTGTTTCAGAAAATATGAAAATGGATCAAGGTGCTATTTTTGTTGCTACAGCACTAGCAGCGTTTGTTGGTTCGTTATTCATGGGCTTGATAGCTAGGTATCCAATTGCCTTAGCACCCGGCATGGGCTTAAATGCGTTTTTCGCATTTACAGTGGTGTTAACAATGGGAATTCCATGGCAAGTAGGTTTGACTGGTGTGTTATTCTCTGGTGTAGTTTTTGCAATACTAACTATGACAGGTTTAAGAGAGACCATTATTAATGCAATACCCTATCAAATGAAAATGGCGGTTTCAGCGGGTATAGGTTTGTTTATTACCTTTGTAGGATTACAAAGCTCAGGAATTATTACTAATAATGATTCTACGTTAGTGACTTTGGGTCATATAACTGATGGTCCAGTATTGTTAACAATATTTGGGATTATAATAACAGTGATTCTGTATGCTGTTAGAGTACCTGGTGCTATATTTATTGGTATGGTACTAACATCTATTTTAGGTATGCTTACAGGATTAATACATACACCAAGTGGCATTGTAGGCAAAGTACCAAGTATTGAACCTACTTTTGGAGCCGCTTTTGAAGCATTCAAAGATCCCGGTCAGTTGTTCACTGTGCAATTTTTAATTGTAATTTTAACGTTTTTATTTATAGATTTCTTCGATACTGCAGGTACACTTGTTGCAGTAGCAACACAAGCAGGTATGATGAAGAATAATAAATTACCGAGAGCTGGACGCGCATTATTTTCTGATTCATTAGCAACGATAGTTGGTTCAATTTTTGGTACGACAACAACAACTTCCTATATTGAATCTACTTCAGGTGTCGCTGTAGGGGCGCGTACTGGATTTGCTAGTGTTGTTACAGGTTTTTGTTTCCTATTAGCGATATTTTTTAGTCCTTTAATGGAAGTAGTAACAAGTGCAGTGACTACGCCAGCGCTTGTAGTCGTGGGTGTGTTGATGGCTGCCAATTTTGCGGAAATAGATTGGAAAAAATTCGAAGTTGCCGTACCGGCATTTATCACGATCATTATGATGCCATTATCTTATTCAATCGCAACTGGTATTGCTTGTGGTTTCATCTTTTATCCAATCACAATGTTGATTTCTAAAAGACATAAAGAAGTCCACCCAATCATGTATGCTTTAATGATATTGTTTATATTATATTTTGTATTTGTTCACGGCTAAATAAAAAATCCTTTTGCAGCGTTTCGTATCGCAGCAAAAGGATTTTTTTGTAAGCACTTATTACTAATAAAAATTTTATAAAAAAGGATGTGTTTCTTCATTATAATATAGCTATCATAACTATATATTTTTAAAACTTCTTATTCTCTTGTTTGTGTTGTGTATAAACAACTTTTGCATGTTTATTTGGAACATAAAGTGGTGTCGAAAAAATAATTAACACAAAGAACAACATTAAAAAGAATAAAATCCAATGCACAATCATACCAACAAAAGGTACAAATGCTAAAAAGGAACCGAAAACACCTAATAAAGGAATCACTAACATTGGTTTAATAGAATTTTGTTTATCGACGACTAATATAATCACGATTACAAAGTAGAGCAATGCATTGATTAATAAAGGTTGCCAACCAAAACTAAAAATAATACTCCCACCTAAAAACGGAATACCATATATAAACTCACCAACAATTAATATTAAACTCAAAATTATAAGCGTTGTACGAATACCACTTTTCATTAATATTCACTCCTAACTAAATAATAGTATAAACGAAATAAATGAAATAGAAATAAAAAAGAACAAATAATCAATTAAAATTACAAACATCAAAAATTTCCGAAAAGAGGTTGAACTGAATAAGTAGTTCAAGTATAATAACAAGGTATGTGTTAGGCAAATAGTAAAAACATTTGCAGAAAAGCTTGATAAATCACTGCTTTTCATGTAACATATCTAATGTTGGACTTTAAGAACACGCGATGAAGCGAAAGGTTACTGACACACCCGGCCGCTTTGCCATGGCGCTGTGTGAGATAGTTTTCGTGGAGAAGTCTATCACTTAAATGTAGACGAATAAGGAGGGAAAATTATGGCAAAACAAAAAATCAGAATCAGATTAAAAGCTTATGATCACAGAGTTATCGATCAATCTGCAGAAAAAATTGTTGAAACAGCAAAACGTTCTGGTGCAGATGTTTCTGGACCAATTCCGTTACCGACTGAAAGATCAGTTTACACTGTAATTCGTGCCGTGCATAAGGATAAAGATTCACGTGAACAATTCGAACAACGTACACATAAACGCTTAATCGATATTGTTAACCCTACACCTAAAACAGTAGATGCTCTTATGGGCTTAAACTTACCATCTGGTGTAGACATCGAAATCAAATTATAATAGAAAAATTTAGGAGGTGGACTTTCGATGACCAAAGGAATCTTAGGAAGAAAAATCGGGATGACACAAGTTTTCGGAGAAAACGGTGATTTAATCCCTGTAACAGTAGTAGAAGCTAGTGAAAACGTAGTATTACAAAAGAAAACTGAAGAAGTAGATGGCTATAATGCAATCCAAGTAGGTTATGCTGATAAAGCAGCTTACAAAAAAGGAAGCAAATCAAGCAAATATGCTAATAAGCCAGCTGAAGGTCACGCTAAAAAAGCGAGCTCAGCACCTAAGCGCTTCATTCGTGAATTCAGAAACGTCAATGTTGATGAATACGAAGTAGGTCAAGAAGTCTCAGTTGAAACATTTGAAGCTGGTGACATCATCGATGTAACTGGCGTATCTAAAGGTAAAGGATTCCAAGGTGCTATCAAGCGCCATAACCAAGCACGTGGACCAATGTCACATGGTTCTCATTTCCATAGATCACCTGGTTCAGTAGGTATGGCATCTGATGCTTCAAAAGTTTTCAAAGGACAAAAAATGCCAGGACGTATGGGTGGAAACACAGTAACAGTCCAAAACTTAGAAGTAGTTCAAGTTGACGCTGAAAACAAAGTTATCTTAGTAAAAGGTAACGTACCAGGTCCGAAAAAAGGATTCTTAGAAATTTCTTCATCAATTAAAGGTAATAAATAATTATAGAGCGAAAGGAGGAAATGCATAATGGCAAATTATGATGTATTAAAAGTAGATGGAACTAAATCAGGTTCAGTTGAATTAAGCGATGCAGTATTTGCAATCGAACCAAACAACAACGTTCTTTTTGAAGCAATTAATTTACAACGTGCTTCATTACGCCAAGGTACACATGCTGTTAAGAACCGTTCAGCAGTACGTGGTGGTGGACGTAAACCATGGAGACAAAAAGGTACAGGACGTGCGCGTCAAGGTACTATTCGTGCGCCACAATGGCGTGGTGGTGGTATCGTATTCGGACCAACACCAAGAAGCTATGCTTACAAAATGCCTAAGAAAATGCGTCGTTTAGCTTTACGCTCAGCATTATCTTTCAAAGCACAAGAAAATAGCTTAACAATTGTAGATACATTAAGTTTTGAAACTCCGAAAACAAAAGAATTCAAAACTGTACTTTCTAACTTAGAACAACCTACAAAAGTGTTAGTGATCACTGAATCTGAAGATGTAAATGTTGCACTTTCAGCACGTAACATCCCAGGTGTTCAAGTAACAACTGCACAAGGTTTAAACGTTCTAGATTTAACAAGCGCTGACAGTGTCGTAATCACAGAAGCAGCTGCTAAAAAAGTTGAGGAGGTGCTCGGATAATGGAAGCAAGAGACGTTCTTAAGCGCCCCGTAATCACTGAAAAATCTTCAGTTGCAATGGCTGAAGACAAATATACATTCGATGTTGATACTCGTGCGAATAAAACACAAGTAAAAATCGCTGTAGAAGAAATCTTTGATGTAAAAGTTGATAATGTGAATATTATTAACTACAAACCAAAGAAAAAACGTATGGGCCGTTACCAAGGCTATACAAACAAACGACGCGTAGCAATCGTTAAATTAAAAGAAGGATCAATCGATCTATTTAACTAAAAAATTACCAATAAGGAGGTAAACGACAATGGCTCTAAAAAAATATAAGCCAATTACTAACGGTCGTCGTAATATGACTAGTTTAGATTTCGCTGAAATTACGAAAACTACTCCTGAAAAGTCACTATTACAACCGCTACCGAAAAGAGCGGGACGAAATCATCAAGGTAAATTGACTGTACGCCATCATGGCGGTGGACACAAACGTCAATATCGTGTAATTGATTTCAAACGTAACAAAGATGGTATCCAAGCAAAAGTTGATTCAATTCAATATGATCCAAACCGTTCAGCAAATATCGCATTGTTATTTTACGCTGATGGAGAAAAACGTTATATTATTGCACCTAAAAACTTAAAAGTAGGTCAAACACTTGAAAGTGGTGCAGAAGCAGATATTAAAGTAGGTAATGCACTACCACTACAAAATATTCCAGTAGGTACTGTTATCCATAATATCGAGTTGAAACCTGGTAGAGGTGGACAAATCGCTCGTTCTGCTGGTGCAAGTGCACAAGTATTAGGTAAAGAAGGTAAATATGTATTAATCAGATTAAGATCTGGCGAAGTACGTATGATTCTTTCAACTTGCCGTGCTACTATTGGACAAGTTGGTAATATCCAACACGAACTTGTTAACGTTGGTAAAGCTGGACGTTCAAGATGGAAAGGTATCCGTCCAACAGTTCGTGGTTCTGTAATGAACCCTAACGATCACCCACACGGTGGTGGTGAAGGACGCGCACCAATCGGTATGCCTTCTCCAATGTCACCTTGGGGCAAACCAACACTTGGTAAGAAAACACGTCGCGGTAAAAAATCATCAGATAAACTTATCGTTCGTGGACGTAAGAAAAAATAAAAATAACTTATTTGGGTGTGCGGCTTAACCGCTGCACGCACATAATAAGAAGGGAGGCGCCACTATGGCTCGTAGTATTAAAAAAGGACCTTTCGTTGACGATCACCTAATGAAAAAGGTTGAAGCTCAAAGCGGAAGCGAGAAAAAACAAGTAATCAAAACTTGGTCACGTCGTTCAACTATTTTCCCTGATTTCATCGGACATACATTCGCTGTATATGATGGACGTAAACATGTGCCTGTATTTGTAACAGAAGATATGGTTGGTCATAAACTTGGAGAGTTTGCACCAACACGTACATTTAAAGGTCACGTTGCAGACGATAAAAAAACAAGAAGATAATATCTAACAGGTAGAGGAGGAAATTGGAATGGAAGCAAAAGCGGTTGCTAAAACAATAAGAATCGCACCTCGTAAAGTTAGATTAGTATTAGATCTAATTAGAGGCAAAAGCGCTGGTGAAGCGATAGCGATTTTGAAATTAACAAACAAGGCTTCATCACCAGTAATTGAGAAATTATTAATGTCCGCTTTAGCTAATGCAGAACATAACTATGACATGAACACAGATGAGTTAATAGTTAAAGAAGCTTATGCTAATGAAGGACCAACTTTAAAACGTTTCCGTCCACGTGCACAAGGTAGTGCAAGTGCGATCAACAAACGTACAAGCCACATTACAATCGTCGTAAGTGACGGTAAAGAAGAAGCTAAAGAAGCTTAATAAAATCTTAAGGAGGGAACACTGTGGGTCAAAAAATTAATCCAATTGGACTTCGTGTCGGTGTAATCCGTGATTGGGAAGCTAAATGGTATGCAGAAAAAGACTTCGCATCATTATTACACGAAGATTTAAAAATCCGTAAGTTTATTGATAACGCATTAAGTGAAGCTTCAGTTTCTCATGTAGAAATTGAACGTGCTGCTAATCGTATCAACATCGCTATTCACACTGGTAAACCTGGTATGGTAATCGGTAAAGGCGGTTCAGAAATAGAAAAACTTCGTAACAAATTAAATTCATTAACAAATAAAAAAGTACACATCAACGTAATTGAAATCAAAAAAGTAGATTTAGATGCTAAATTGGTAGCGGAAAACATTGCGCGTCAATTAGAAAATCGTGCATCTTTCCGTCGTGTACAAAAACAAGCTATTACAAGAGCGATGAAACAAGGCGCTAAAGGTATCAAAACACAAGTATCTGGTCGTTTAGCTGGTGCTGATATCGCTCGTGCAGAACAATATTCAGAAGGAACTGTTCCACTTCATACACTACGTGCTGACATAGGCTATGCACACGCAGAAGCAGACACAACTTATGGTAAGTTAGGTGTCAAAGTGTGGATTTATCGTGGAGAAGTTCTTCCTACTAAGAACACTAGTGAAGGAGGAAAATAATAATGTTACTACCAAAACGTGTTAAATATCGTCGTCAACATCGTCCTAAAACAACTGGTCGTTCTAAAGGCGGTAACTATGTAACATTTGGTGAGTATGGTTTACAAGCAACTACAACGTCTTGGATCACATCTCGTCAAATCGAATCAGCTCGTATTGCAATGACTCGTTATATGAAACGTGGCGGGAAAGTTTGGATCAAAATCTTCCCACACACACCTTACACTAAAAAACCTTTAGAAGTTCGTATGGGTGCTGGTAAAGGTGCCGTTGAAGGCTGGATTGCTGTTGCAAAACCAGGTAGAATTTTATTTGAAGTTGCAGGCGTAAACGAAGAAGTTGCGCGTGAAGCATTACGTTTAGCTAGTCACAAACTTCCAGTTAAAACTAAGTTTGTAAAACGTGAAGAATTGGGTGGTGAAACAAATGAAAGCTAAGGAAATTAGAGACTTAACCACTTCTGAAATCGAAGAACAAATCAAATCTTCAAAAGAGGAGCTTTTTAACCTACGCTTTCAGTTAGCTACAGGACAATTAGAGGAAACTGCACGTATTCGTACAGTAAGAAAAACGATTGCACGTCTAAAAACTGTTGCTCGTGAAAGAGAAATTGAACAAGGTAAGGCTAATCAATAATCAAATTGAAAGAGGAGGTTACTAAAGTGAGCGAAAGAAATGATCGTAAAGTTTATGTAGGTAGAGTCGTTTCCGATAAAATGGATAAAACAGTAACTGTACTTGTTGAAACATACAAAACACACAAACTATATGGCAAACGAGTAAAATACTCTAAAAAATACAAAACACATGATGAAAACAACTCAGCTAAATTAGGGGACATCGTTAAGATTCAAGAAACACGTCCTTTATCAGCAACTAAGCGTTTCCGTTTAGTAGATATTGTTGAAGAATCAGTAATTATTTAATAAACAGTGAAGATAAAGGAGGTTTAACTCATGATCCAACAAGAAACACGATTAAAAGTAGCAGATAACTCTGGTGCACGTGAAGTACTTACAGTCAAAGTATTAGGTGGATCTGGTCGTAAAACAGCGAACATTGGTGACGTAATCGTCGTTACTGTTAAACATGCTACACCAGGCGGCGTTGTCAAAAAAGGTGAAGTAGTTAAAGCTGTTGTTGTACGTACTAAATCAGGTGTACGTCGTAATGACGGTTCATATATCAAATTTGATGAAAATGCATGTGTCATCATTCGTGACGACAAAGGCCCACGTGGTACTCGTATTTTTGGACCAGTTGCGCGTGAATTACGTGAAGGTAATTTCATGAAAATTGTATCATTAGCTCCAGAAGTACTTTAATAAACTATTTATAAATATATAAATTTAAGGAGGTGCCACACATGCATATCAAAAAAGGTGACAACGTAAAAGTTATCGCAGGTAAAGACAAAGGTAAAGAAGGTAAAGTAGTAGCTACTGAACCTAAAAAAGACCGTGTCGTTGTGGAAGGTGTTAACACTATTAAAAAACACCAAAAACCAACTCAATTTAATCCTGAAGGTGGAATCTTAGAAACAGAGGCAGCAATCCATGTTTCTAATGTACAATTATTAGACCCTAAAACGAATGAACCTACTCGTGTAGGTTACAAATTCGAAGACGGTAAAAAAGTTAGAATTGCAAAAAAATCTGGCGAAGAAATTAAATCTAATAATGAATAATTAATTGAAAGGAGGATCCACTGTGAATCGTTTAAAAGAAAAATTTAATACTGAAGTTACAACGGACTTAGTAAAAAAATTCAACTATAGTTCTGTAATGGAAGTACCAAAAATAGAAAAAATTGTAGTAAACATGGGTGTTGGAGATGCTGTACAAAACTCTAAAGTATTAGATGATGCTGTAGAAGAATTACAAGCTATCACTGGTCAAAAACCATTAGTAACTAAAGCGAAAAAATCTGTCGCTACATTCCGTTTGCGTGAAGGTATGCCAATCGGTGCTAAAGTAACTTTACGCGGTGAAAGAATGTATGACTTTTTAGATAAATTAATTGCGGTATCACTTCCACGTGTTCGTGACTTCCGTGGTGTATCAAAATCAGCATTTGACGGTAGAGGTAACTACACTTTAGGTGTTAAAGAACAATTAATTTTCCCTGAAATCGACTATGACCGAGTAAGTAAAATACGAGGAATGGATATCGTTATCGTAACAACTGCTAACACTGACGAGGAAGCTCGTGAATTGTTAACACAATTCGGTATGCCATTTCAAAAATAATCTCTAAAGGAGGCTAATTAAGTGGCTAAAAGTTCAATGGTTGCTAAGCAACAAAAAAAACAAAAGTTCCAAGTACGTGAATATACGCGTTGTGAACGTTGTGGTCGTCCACATTCTGTATATCGTAAATTTAAATTATGCCGTATTTGTTTCCGTGAATTAGCTTATAAAGGCCAAATCCCTGGCGTTCGTAAAGCTAGCTGGTAATAGAAAAAAGTCTGAAAGGAGGCAACATTCAATGACAATCAACGATCCAATTGCAGATATGCTAACTCGTGTAAGAAACGCAAACATGGTGCGTCACGATAAGTTAGAATTACCTGCATCAAATATTAAAAAAGAAATTGCTGAAATATTAAAAAGTGAAGGTTTCATTAAAAACGTAGAATACGTTGAAGACGATAAACAAGGGGTTATCCGTTTATTCCTTAAATATGGTCAAAACAATGAACGTGTTATCACTGGATTAAAACGTATCTCAAAACCAGGTTTACGTGTTTATGCTAAAGCAAACGAAGTACCTAAAGTATTAAATGGTTTAGGTATTGCATTAGTTTCTACTTCTGAAGGTGTAATCACTGATAAAGAAGCAAGAAAACGTAATATTGGTGGAGAAATCTTAGGTTACGTTTGGTAATAATTAATAACAAGGAGGTGCGATAACATGAGTCGTGTTGGTAAAAAAATTATTGACATCCCTAGCGACGTTACAGTAACTATCGAAGGAAATACAGTTTCTGTTAAAGGTCCAAAAGGCGAATTATCACAAACAATGAATGAAAGAATGACATATAAGCAAGATGAAAACACATTAGAAGTTGTTAGACCAACTGATTCTCAAAATGATAGAACAGTTCATGGTACAACTCGTGCTTTGATTAATAATATGATTCTAGGTGTTAAAGATGGCTATAAAAAAACACTTGAGCTTGTAGGTGTTGGTTACCGTGCTCAAATGCAAGGTAATGACCTAGTATTAAACGTTGGATACTCACATCCAGTTGAATTTAAAGCTGAAGATGGAATCACTTTCGGTGTTGATAAAAACACTACAGTAACTGTAGAAGGTATTTCAAAAGAACAAGTTGGAGCGATTGCTTCAAACATCCGTTCAGTAAGACCTCCAGAACCTTACAAAGGTAAAGGAATCCGTTACCAAGGTGAATACGTTCGCCGTAAAGAAGGTAAAACTGGTAAATAATAAATAACTTTCAGAAGAAAGGAGTAATAAAATGATCAGCAAAATTGATAAAAACAAAGTGCGTTTGAAAAGACATGCACGTGTCCGTAACAAATTGTCTGGCACTGCTGAAAAACCACGTCTAAATGTTTATCGTTCAAACAAACACATTTATGCACAAGTTATCGATGATGTTAATGGCAAAACATTAGCACAAGCTTCAACACAAGAAAAAGATCTAGCTAATGAAACTGGATCTAAAGTTGATTTATCAGCTAAAGTCGGCGAAACAATTGCTAAAAGAGCAAATGAAAAAGGCGTAAAAACAATTGTATTTGACCGCGGAGGATATTTATATCACGGACGTGTTAAAGCATTAGCAGAAGCAGCTCGTGAAAATGGTTTAGAATTTTAATTTAAAGGAGGGACATTTACATGGCTCGTAGAGAAGAAGCGAAAGAATTTGAAGAACGCGTTGTTACAATTAATCGTGTTGCAAAAGTTGTAAAAGGTGGTCGTAGTTTCCGTTTCAGCGCTTTAGTAGTAGTTGGAGATAAAAACGGTCGCGTTGGATTCGGTACTGGTAAAGCACAAGAGGTACCTGAAGCAATCAAAAAAGCAGTTGAAGCAGCTAAGAAAAACTTAGTTGAAGTTCCACGTGTCGAAGGTACAACTCCTCACATGATTACTGGACAATTCAGTTCAGGTAGTGTATTAATGAAACCAGCTGCACCTGGTACTGGTGTTATTGCGGGTGGTCCTGTTCGTGCGGTATTAGAACTAGCAGGTATCACTGATATCTTAAGTAAATCTTTAGGTTCAAACACACCAATCAACATGGTGCGTGCAACAATTAATGGATTACAAAACCTTAAAAATGCTGAACAAGTTGCGAAATTACGTGGCAAGTCAGTAGAAGAATTATATAATTAAGGAGGGAAAATAAGTTATGGCTAAATTACAAATTACCCTCACTCGTAGTGTTATAGGTCGTCCAGAAACACAACGTAAAACTGTTGAAGCTTTAGGTTTGAAAAAAACAAACTCTTCAGTAGTTGTTGAAGATAACCCTGCTATTCGTGGGCAAATCAACAAAGTAAGTCACTTAGTGACAGTAGAAGAAAAATAATTAAGGAGGTGCCGAAATGAAATTACATGAGTTAAAACCAGCAGAAGGTTCTCGTAAAGTTCGTAACCGCGTAGGTCGTGGTGCAGCTACTGGTAACGGTAAAACTAGTGGCCGTGGACAAAAAGGACAAAAAGCGCGTTCAGGTGGTAGTATCAGACCAGGATTTGAAGGTGGACAATTACCTTTATTCCGCCGTTTACCAAAACGAGGTTTTACTAACATTAACCGCAAAGAATATGCTATTGTTAACTTAGACCAACTTAATAAATTTGAGGATGGTACTGAAGTAACTCCTGCTTTATTAGTAGAATCTGGTGTAGTTAAAAGTGAAAAATCTGGTATTAAAGTACTAGGCAATGGTTCACTTGACAAGAAGTTAACAGTGAAAGCTAACAAATTCTCTGCTTCTGCAGCAGAAGCTATTGATGCTAAAGGCGGAGCACACGAGGTGATCTAATGTTTCAAACGCTTGTGAGCTTCTTTACTACAAAAGAAGTTCGTAACAAGATCTTTTTTACGCTCGCAATGTTAGTTATTTTTAAAATAGGTACTTATATTCCAGCACCTGGCGTAAATCCAGCTGCTTTTGACAGTCAACAAGGTTCTCAAGGTGTCACTGACTTACTGAATACGTTTGGTGGCGGAGCCTTGCAGAACTTTTCTATCTTTGCCATGGGTATAATGCCATATATTACTGCATCAATTGTGATGCAGTTATTACAAATGGATATTGTTCCAAAGTTTTCAGAGTGGGCAAAACAAGGTGATGCAGGTAGAAAGAAACTTAATAACGTAACCCGTTATTTTGCGATTGTACTTGCTTTTATCCAATCAATAGGAATGGCGTTCCAATTTAATAATTATTTACAAGGTCAACTTATTATGGATCAGTCCGTAATAAGCTACCTGACAATAGCTGTTGTATTAACAGCTGGAACAGCGTTTTTAATTTGGATAGGTGAACAAATCACTCAATTCGGTGTTGGTAATGGTATTTCCATCATTATCTTTGGAGGTATTTTATCTTCATTACCTTCATCATTAATCCAGTTTTACCAACAGTCCTTTGTAGGACAAGATGACACAACTTTAGCATGGTTAAAAGTTATTGGGTTAATTGTTGGAATGATATTGCTAACAGTTGGTGCAATATTCGTACTACAAGCTATTAGAAAAATACCAATTCAATATGCGAAAAAACAGTCTGCACAACGATTAGGTTCACAAGCAACATATTTACCTTTGAAAGTTAACTCTGCAGGGGTTATCCCAGTCATCTTTGCAATGGCGTTCTTCTTATTACCAAGAACATTAACTTTGTTCTTCCCTGATGCAAGTTGGGCGCAAAAAGTATCTGACGTTGCAAATCCATCGAATAATATAGGGATGATTGTTTATGTAATCCTTATTATTGCATTTGCATATTTCTATGCATTTGTACAAGTCAATCCTGAAAAGATGTCTGATAACCTTAAAAAACAAGGAAGTTATGTTCCGGGTATTAGACCTGGCGAACAAACAAAAAAATATATTACTAAAGTTCTCTACAGATTGACCTTTGTAGGATCAATATTCTTAGCTGTCGTTGCTATACTACCAATCATTGCTACTAAGGTGATGGACTTACCACAATCGATTCAAGTCGGTGGTACAAGTCTACTTATCGTAATTGGTGTTGCGATTGAAACAATGAAGAGTCTTGAAGCTCAAGTGAGTCAAAAAGATTATAGAGGCTTTGGTGGTAGATAAATTGTAGGAGGGCACTTATGAATATCATTTTAATGGGTTTACCTGGCGCAGGTAAAGGAACTCAAGCGAGTGAAATTGTTAAGAAATTCCCAATTCCACACATATCTACTGGAGACATGTTCAGAAAAGCGATTAAAGATGAAACGGATTTAGGCAAAGAAGCTAAATCATACATGGATCGTGGAGAATTAGTCCCTGATGAAGTTACTGTGGGCATCGTAAAAGAAAGAATTTCTGAAGACGATGCAAAAAAAGGATTCTTACTTGACGGCTTTCCTCGTACTATTGAACAAGCAAAAGCATTAAGTGAAATCATGCAAGAATTAGATAGAAAAATTGATGCTGTTATCAATATAGAGGTACCTGAAGAAGAATTAATGAACCGCCTTACTGGTCGTAGAATTTGCGAAAAATGCGGGCACACTTATCATCTTGTATTCAATCCTCCAAAAGTTGATGGCATTTGTGATATTGACGGTGGTAAATTATACCAACGTGAAGATGACAACCCAGAGACAGTTGCAAATCGTTTAAATGTCAATGTGAAACAATCTAAGCCAATCCTAGAATACTATGATAATGAAAATGTATTGAAAAACATTGATGGTTCAAAAGATATTAACGAGGTTACTTCAAACGTAATCGATATTCTTGAGAATCTAAAATAGTATCAACTTTGTACGGTCTATGTAATGCCAAGAGTATAAACGAAAAAGAGTGACAATGCGATATAGTAATTCATTTTAATTTTGTTGAACTTATTAACAACACTTATAGACTCGTAGGGTTAGAGTTGATCTTAGACGATAACCAACTATTGTAAAAAGGGGGAAGTTAATAAATGGCTAAGCAAGATGTTATTGAATTAGAAGGTACAGTATTAGATACTTTACCAAATGCAATGTTTAAAGTAGAATTAGAAAATGGTCATGAGATTTTAGCTCACGTTAGTGGTAAAATCAGAATGAATTATATTCGAATTCTACCTGGCGACAAAGTAACTGTAGAAATGTCTCCGTATGATTTAACACGCGGAAGAATTACGTATCGTTATAAATAATCGTCACTCCATAATATAGGGAGGTATTAAAATGAAAGTAAGACCATCAGTAAAACCAATTTGCGAAAAATGTAAAGTCATTAAACGTAAAGGTAAAGTAATGGTAATTTGTAGCAATCCAAAACACAAACAAAGACAAGGTTAATAAAGAGAGGTGTAAATAATTATGGCACGTATAGCAGGAGTAGATATTCCACGTGAAAAACGTATTGTTATTTCGTTAACTTATGTATATGGTATCGGTACTACTACAGCTCAAAAAATTGTTGAAGAAGCAAATGTATCTGCAGATACACGCGTTAAAGACTTAACTGATGACGAATTAGGTCGTATCCGTGAAGTAATCGACAATTATAAAGTAGAAGGTGACTTACGTCGTGAGCAAAACTTAAACATTAAACGTTTAATGGAAATCTCATCATACCGTGGTATCCGTCACCGTCGTGGATTACCAGTACGCGGACAAAAAACAAAAAACAATGCTCGTACTCGTAAAGGCCCAGTTAAAACTGTAGCTAACAAGAAAAAATAATAGGTAAAGGAGGCAAATTTTAAATGGCACGTAAACAAGTATCTCGTAAACGTAGAGTGAAAAAGAATATTGAGAATGGTGTAGCACATATCCGCTCAACATTCAATAATACAATCGTAACTATTACTGATGAATTTGGTAATGCTTTATCATGGTCATCAGCAGGTGCACTTGGATTTAAAGGATCAAAAAAATCAACACCATTCGCAGCACAAATGGCATCAGAAACTGCAGCTAAAGCAGCTATGGAACATGGTTTGAAAACTGTTGAAGTTACAGTTAAAGGTCCTGGCCCAGGTCGTGAATCAGCGATCCGTGCATTACAATCAGCTGGATTAGATGTAACTGCAATCCGTGACGTTACTCCAGTACCACATAATGGTTGTCGTCCACCAAAACGTCGTCGCGTATAATATTATCGTTATTGTCGCAAGTCACTGAGAAACACAGTACAATTCAAGTCGACGTAATCAAGGAGGATATTTGTAAATGATTGAAATCGAAAAACCTAGAATTGAAACAATTGAAATTAGTGAAGATGCTAAATTCAGTAAGTTCGTTGTTGAACCACTAGAACGTGGCTACGGTACTACACTAGGAAACTCCTTACGTCGTATCCTACTATCTTCATTACCAGGTGCAGCCGTTAAATACATCGAAATCGAAGGTGTATTACATGAATTCTCAGCAATAGATAATGTTGTAGAAGATGTTTCAACAATTATCATGAACATCAAAAAACTAGCATTGAAAATTTATTCTGAAGAAGATAAAACATTAGAGATTGATGTAAAAGATGAAGGCGAAGTTACTGCAAGTGACATCACACATGATAGTGATGTAGAGATTTTAAATCCTGAGATTAAGATCGCAACAGTATCTAAAGGTGGACATTTAAAAATCCGTCTTGTTGCTAATAAGGGTAGAGGTTACGCATTAGCAGAACAAAATAACACTAGTGATTTACCAATTGGTGTAATTCCAGTGGATTCACTATATTCACCAGTAGAACGTGTTAACTATACTGTAGAAAACACACGTGTAGGTCAAAGTAGTGATTTTGATAAATTAACTTTAGATGTTTGGACTAATGGTTCTATTACGCCACAAGAGTCTGTTTCTCTAGCGGCAAAAATCTTAACTGAACATTTGAACATCTTCGTTGGATTAACTGATGAAGCTCAAAATGCTGAAATCATGATTGAAAAAGAAGAAGATCAAAAAGAAAAAGTACTTGAAATGTCTATTGAAGAATTAGACCTATCTGTACGTTCATATAACTGTTTGAAACGCGCAGGTATTAATTCTGTTCAAGAATTAGCTGATAAATCTGAAGCAGATATGATGAAAGTGCGCAATTTAGGACGTAAATCATTAGAAGAAGTTAAATATAAACTTGAAGATCTAGGTTTAGGTCTTAGAAAAGAAGATTAATATAAAGGAGGTTAACTCATGGGTTACAGAAAATTAGGACGTACATCTGATCAACGTAAAGCGATGTTACGTGACTTAGCTACTTCACTTATTGTAAGTGAGCGTGTTGAAACTACAGAAGCACGTGCAAAAGAATTACGTAGTGTTGTTGAAAAATTAATCACTTTAGGTAAAAAAGGAGATTTAGCATCTCGTCGTCAAGCTGCTAAAACTTTACGTAATGTTGAAATCTTAAATGAAGATGAAACAACACAAACTGCACTTCAAAAATTATTTGGTGAAATTGCTGAACGTTATACAGAACGTCAAGGCGGTTACACTCGTATCCTTAAAGTAGGCCCTCGTCGTGGTGACGGTGCTGAATCAGTAATTATAGAATTAGTTTAATTTAAATACACATACTACTATGTATAAAGCAAATGAGTGCAACGATAATGTTTGCCACATACAAATATTGTCTAGCTCAGAGTACCCCATCAAACTTAATAAATTTTAAAGCGTGAACTCAAATATGATGGGGTGCGCGCTTTTTTTTGTTAGTCCCCCTTAATTCGAAGAATTTAGGGGGACTTATGCAATTGCAAAGCAATAGCGAACCACTGTGCCTTAATTCGAAGAATTTAGGGGGACTTATGCAATTGCAAAGCAATAGTGAACCACTGAGCCTTAATTCGAAGAAGATAAGGAATGCCTTTACGGATTAAATGCATAAGTAGATCTAGCTAAGCAAAGCTTAGAGAACTGCTTTAGATTTATGCAATTGCAAAGCAATAGCGAACCACTGAGCCTTAATTCGAAGAAGATAAGGAATGCCTTCACGGAGTGAATGCATAAGTAGATCTAGCTAAGCAAAGCTTAGAGAACTGCTTTAGATTTATGAAATTGCAAAGCAATAGCGAACCACTGAGCCTTAATTCGAAGAAGATAAGGAATGCCTTCACGGAGTGAATGCATAAGTAGTTCTAGCTAAGCAAAGCTTAGAGAACTGCTTTAGATTTATGCAATTGCAAAGCAATAGCGAACCGCTAAGCCTTGATTCGAAGAAGATAAGGAATGCCTTCACGGAGTGGAGACATGAGCAGTTCTAGCTAATCAGCGATTTGTTTATAAATTCATATAAGTTTATTGTTAGGTATCAGTAATTGTTAATCGTGAAATATAATCTTTAGATGTTTAATGGTATCTTTTTGAAGACTCAATAAATGAGATTTAAAAGAAAAATTAGTGAAGAAGAAGTGCTTATTTATTATTTTTCATGTAAAATGATTAAGTATATAATTAATATTTTTGATTTAGGAGATAACTGACATGGTAACGCAAGCAGAAGAAATAATTAAATTTGATCACGTATCTTTTAAATATAATAGCGATGAACCACTTGCGTTAAATGATGTATCATTTAGCATACCAAGAGGTAAATGGACTTCTATAGTAGGCCACAATGGTTCAGGTAAATCAACGATAGCAAAACTGATGATAGGCATTCAAAAACCTTTTGAAGGCCAAATTTATTTGAACGGTATAAGTATCAATGATGATAACTTAAATGAGTTAAGACAACATATAGGAATTGTATTTCAAAATCCAGAAAATCAATTTGTAGGGTCTACTGTAGAATTTGATGTAGCTTTTGGTTTAGAAAATAATGCGATATCTTACGAAAAGATGCACGAAATTGTACCCAAAGCATTAGCGGATGTAGATATGTTGGATAGAGCCACATATGAGCCGCAATCACTTTCAGGTGGTCAAAAACAGCGTGTCGCAATCGCAGGTGTCTTAGCATTAAATACGGATATCATTATATTAGATGAAGCGACGTCTATGTTAGATCCAGAAGGCAGAACAGAATTAATTTCATTAATTCACCGTTTAAAAGAAGAAAAAGATGTGACAATCATTTCCATCACTCATGATTTATCAGAAGCTATAGATGCGGACCATTTAGTTGTTTTAAACCAAGGTTCCTTATATCAAGCAGGTTTGCCTCAAGTTATTTTTAATAAAGGAGCGGCACTGACACAAATTGGTTTAGATTTACCGTTTGCAATGAGAATGAGCCAACAACTCTTAGGTGTTACTGACTATATTTCTTACGAAAGGTTGGTAAGCAAATTATGACTGTTAAATTTGATCAAGTATCTTATGTTTATCAAAAAGGAACACCTTATGAGCATCTTGCATTGAAAGACATTGTAACCACTTTTGAACAAGGAAAGTATTATGCAGTAATTGGTCAAACAGGCTCAGGCAAGTCTACATTAATTCAGCATATTAATGGACTACTCAAACCTTCACATGGCTCTTTAGAGGTCAATGATGTCCAAATTACACATAAAACTAAAGATAAGTATTTAAAACAAGTACGAAAACGTGTGGGGGTAGTATTCCAGTTTCCAGAATCACAACTTTTTGAAGACTCAGTAGAACGAGAAATATTATTTGGACCTAAAAATTTTAATATGCCACTTGAAGAAGTAAAAGTACGGGCATTTCAATTATTAATCGAATTCGGTTTTAATAGAGATATACTTGAACAATCGCCTTTCCAAATGTCGGGAGGCCAAATGAGAAAAATAGCAATTACTTCTATCTTAGCTATGGATCCAGATATTGTCATATTAGATGAACCCACTGCAGGTCTTGATCCTAAAAGTAGAAATCAAATCATGGAAATGTTAAAGAAACTTCAAGTTGAACAACATAAAACAATCATATTAGTCACGCATGAAATGAATGACGTTGCAAAATATGTTGATGAAGTAAAAATTATTAAGCAGGGCAAATTAGTTGAAAGCTGTTCTCCAAGAAAATTGTTTAATGCAAATGACTATGTTAAAGACATGCACTTGGATGTTCCAGACATCGTTAAATTACAGAGAGACATTGAAGCAAAACATCAAATTAAATTTGACCGTATTGCATTAACCGAATCAGAATTCACTGAGATGTATAAGGAGTGGCAAAAAAATGAGAGATAAGTTTATTATAGGACGTTATCTTCCATTAGACACTTTTGTACATCGTCGTGATCCACGTGCAAAATTAATTTTTGTCTTTTTATTTATTATATTAATATTTTTTGCACATTCATTTTTTACTTATTTATGGTTATTTATAATCATTGTAACCATGATGAAAACTGCTCATATAAAAGCTTGGTTTTTAATTAAGGGGTTAACCCCAATATGGATTTTTCTGATTTTCACCTTTTTAATGCATTTATTTTTAACTAAAGGTGGTATACGGATATTTGAATTCGGTTTTATTTCAATTGATACACATGGTATTTTAGAAGGTATTTATATTGTCTTGAGGTTAATGTTTATCATTATGGTGTCTACAATTATGACTTTAACGACAAGTCCTTTAGATCTTACTGATGCATTTGAAAGGTTATTATACCCATTAAAGTTGATAAAAATACCTGTACATTTACTGAGTATGATGATGTCAATTGCTTTACGTTTTATTCCAACTTTAATGAATGAACTGGATAAAATTATCTTAGCACAGAAATCAAGAGGTTCTGAAATCAGTTCAGGGGGATTAATCAATAGAGTGAGCGCGTTTATACCTTTGTTAATTCCTTTATTTATCTCAGCTTTCCAAAGAGCTGAAGATTTAGCAATTGCAATGGAAGTACGTGGTTATGATACAAACAAACAGCGAACGAGTTTTCGTCAATTAAACTGGCAAAAGTCTGATAGCTTGTTATTGATATCAATAATACCAATAGCAATAATATTATTTGTGTTAAAGTATATGGGAGTGTAAAGGATGGTTCGTGTTTTAGTAAATATTTCGTATCAAGGTAGTCAATTCTTAGGTTTTCAAATTCAAAATAATGGTAGAACGGTACAACAGCAATTTGAAAAAATACTTAAGCGCATGCACAAGCGACATGTTAGAATTCATCCTAGTAGCCGAACTGATCGTGGTGTGCATGCAATAGAGCAATATTTTCATTTTGATTCAGAGCTTAACATTTTACCAGATCAATGGCAGTATGCAATGAATCGGGCATTACCTGATGATATTTTTGTGAAACATGTTTCATTTGTAGATGCGTCATTCCACTGTAGATATGATTGTGTGGGTAAAACTTACCGCTATAAAGTTTATCAATCACCTAATAAAAATCCATTTGAATGTGGTTTGAAAGCACACGTACCTGAAAGTTTAGACTTTGAAAAGATGTCTCAGGCTGCCAGTTTATTTATGGGTACACATGACTTTACTGGTTTTTGTTCTCAAAAAACAGAAGTTGAAAGTAAAGTACGTACTCTATATGAAAGTAGAATCGAAAAAACAGAATATGGTTTTGATTATGTAGTTACTGGTTCAGGGTTTTTATATAATATGGTACGTGTGTTAGTTGCATTTTTAATTGGTGTGGGTAAAGAGAAATTTCAGCCTGAGTCAGTTCCACAATTATTAAAAGCGAAAGATCGCAATAAAGTTCCGTTTACTGCACCAGCAGAAGGATTATATTTGGAACATATATACTTGTCTCCCGAAGCACTCATAAGTGATTTTGGTGAAGACATAAAAATATATCAAAAAAAATCCACACAAAATAGGTAAATTACATTGACAAAACACCATAAAAATTATACGATAACTAACGGTATTGTTTTATATCACCCCACGATAAGCCCCGGAATCTTATTGTGTAACAAGATATAGAAGCACGTAGAAATTATAAATTAACAAAATAAATGCATTTAAGTTTAAATATCATTTCAATTAGACAAGAAACATTTATTTATTCTAGGAGGACAATTATATGCGTCAAACATTTATGGCTAATGAAGCAAACATTGAGCGCAAATGGTATGTTATTGATGCTGAAGGTCAAACACTTGGTCGTTTATCATCAGAAGTAGCTGCTATTCTACGCGGTAAAAATAAAGTAACTTATACACCACACGTTGATTCAGGTGATTATGTAATTATCATCAACGCTGCTAAAATTCAATTCACTGGTAATAAAGAACAAGACAAAATGTATTACCGTCACAGTAACCACCCAGGCGGAATCAAATCAATCTCTGCTGGTGAGTTAAAAGCTAAAAACCCAGAACGTTTACTTGAAAACTCAATTAAAGGTATGTTACCAAGCACACGTCTAGGTGAAAAACAAGGCAAAAAATTATTTGTATATGGTGGCGCTGAACATCCACACGCTGCACAACAACCAGAAAACTACGAGTTACGTGGTTAATTAAAAGGAGGAAATTACATTGGCACAAGTTGAATATAAAGGCACAGGCCGTCGTAAAAACTCAGTAGCACGTGTACGTTTAGTACCTGGCGAAGGTAACATTACTGTTAACCACACTGATGTACGTAGCTACTTACCATTCGAATCATTAATCTTAGACTTAAACCAACCATTTGATGTTACAGAAACTAAAGGTAACTATGATGTATTAGTTAACGTTCACGGTGGTGGTTTCACTGGACAAGCACAAGCTATCCGTCACGGTATCGCACGTGCTTTATTAGAAGCAGATCCTGAATATAGAGGTTCATTAAAACGCGCTGGATTACTTACACGTGACCCACGTATGAAAGAACGTAAAAAACCAGGTCTTAAAAAAGCTCGTCGTTCACCACAATTCTCAAAACGTTAATATATCAAATACTGTGGCGAATACGCTTCACCTACAGATTTGTACATTAATTGCTTAAGTAATTGGTGTTTATATAGCAACAATATTTCTAACTTCCCATATTCGTATGGGAAGTTTTTTTGATTTATAAAATATTAAAAAACAATTTTTACTGCTTTTAAAATTCAAAGCATTTGGTTTACTTTAGTAAGTTCAGTTAGTATGAAGTATAATAAAGTAAAAATGGTATTAGAGGTTATACATATGACATTCAATGAATTAAAACATCTCTTGAAGCAATTGATTTTCGTGTTAATATTTATTTTTTTAGCTAGTATTGTCGTTTTGACTTTGAATCAACTGTTTAACAAAACTCACATTAAAAACATGTCTAACGAGACATCGATTCCTACATTTTATTTGCATGGTTTTGCCGGTACAGCTAATTCAGAAAAATACATGGTTAATTCAGCAGTGCAAAATAATATTACAAATGACGTTGTTGAGGCCAAAGTTTCATCAAAGGGAAAGGTGACATTTAATAAAAATATAGTTAATAATATGAAACGCCCGATTATAAAAATCATTTTTGAAGATAATGAGGAAAAAGATTTAGAAAAAGATGCGCAATGGATTAAAAATGTTATGATTGCTTTTAATGCAAAATATCATTTTAAAAAATTCAATTTTGTAGCTCATTCTATGGGAAATCAATCATTTAGTTACTATATGTTAAAGTATGGTGATGATAGTGCCTTACCTAAGTTAAATAAGCAAGTGAGTTTAGCTGGAAACTTTAACGGGGAAGTGGATATCAATGGTTTGGACTTAAATATATATTTAGATAAAAATGGCAAACCTAACAGGATGTTAAAAGCATATAGAAATTTATTATCTATGCAAGCGCACTATCCTAAAAATGCTGAAGTGCTTAATATTTATGGAGATTTAAAAGACGGAACCCATTCTGATGGTAGAGTTACAAATGTATCTTCAGAATCGTTAAGGTATCTCTTGTCAAATCACGTTAAAACTTATAAAACATACAAAGTATATGGACCAAAAGCAGAACATAGTGAGCTCCATGATAATAAAAAAGTTACAGATCAAATGAATGCATTTCTTTGGGGCTTATAAATGAAAAAGATAACTCTATGATTTTAGAATTATCTTTTGTACAGTTTTGAATCCATGTTATTTACTCATTCTAAAAGGCTTAAAATGTATTATTTTCAGCTGCTAATAATTGTAGTAAGTTTTTGCGATTTGCTTCACCATATACATGTGGCTGTATCATCATTTCATCTGCATTATATTGATTTGCGATAGCTTTAAGTTGAGTGAAAACTTCATTTGGCAAACCACTGATAACACGTGCTTTATTTTGATGCATTTTTTCTATTTCTCTAGTGGATGGCTGTCTTTGTTGCGCAAATGTAATTGATGGATAATGACTAGGTTGTTTTAAATAATTAATGCGTAATAGCCATAGATGAAAAGCTTGTTCTAACTCTTTGATTTTTTGAATGTCATTTGCTGTGATGACAAAAGTTGAAATAATAACATAAGGTGTTCGGTTTGGATGAAGTTCTGAAAATAGCTTACGATAAACAGCGATAGATTGTTTAACTTTATTTTTATTTTTCCCCATTAAAGCGGTGACAAAAGGTAAGCCGTGTTGTGCGGCGAGTTCAGCGCTATTTTGACTTGTGCCTAATAAATGCATATTAGGTTGCGTTGGGATTAAAGGCGTGGCGTATAATCCAGGAAATCTTTGCTTTTGAATGTCATCATTAAAATAGTTTGTTAGATCCACAATTTGTGTTTCAAAATCAATGTTAGCTGTTTTGTTTTCATTTAACGCTTGATTTACATTTTTAAAACTGAAAGAGCGGCCAATGCCTAAATCTACTCTACGAGGGTGACGTCCTTCTAATATTTTAAAGACTTCTGCTATTTTATAAGCACTATAGTGGGGAAGCATAACGCCACCACTGCCAATGCGTATCGAAGTAGTATTTTCTAACAAAGCCATCATAATCATTTCTGGAGCACTAGAAGCAACTGACAATACTTTGTGATGTTCAGCAACCCAAAATCGATAAAAATCTAATGATTCAGCAAGTTGAGCTAATTCAACAGAATGATTTATCGCTTGAGTGGTGTTACTACCTTCAAATATTGGGACATAGTCTAGTATACTTAATCGCATGTTTACATTCTCCTTCATTACAATCATTTAAGTGCTCTATTCTGTTTATCATAACATGTGGACAAAATATCAAATAAGCGATTTGATTGATTGCATCACCTCATCACTATAAAATAGAAGAAAAGATGAAATGGAGGCAAAATAATGAAAACAGAAAGCATTGTATTAGCAAAACGTCCAGAAGGTATACCTTCAGATGATGTATTTAGATACGAAACTGTTGAAATAGATGAGCCTAGTAAAGATGAGATTCAAATTGAAGCGATATATATTTCGGTAGATCCATATATGCGTGGCAGAATGGATGATAGTAAATCTTATATTCAACCATTTCAATTGGATGAACCATTGGCAGGTCATATTGTTGGAAAAGTAATACAATCCAATGCTGATGGTTTTGAACAAGGCGATTATGTTGTAGGTATGCTACCTTGGCAAAAACACACAAATGTATCAGCACAAAGTGTTACGAAAATTACCCAGCGAGACATTCCACTATACTTATATCTTAGCGTACTAGGTATGACTGGCCAAACAGCATATCACGGATTGCTAAAAATTGGACAACCAAAAGAAGGGGAAACAGTTGTTGTATCTGCAGCTTCAGGAGCTGTGGGTTCAGTAGTAGGTCAAATTGCTAAACTCAAAGGTGCTCGTGTAGTTGGTATTGCAGGTGGAACAAGTAAAACAGAATATTTAACTGATCAATTAGGATTTGATGCTAGCGTAGATTATAAAGCTGATAACTTCTCAGAAAAATTAGCTCAAGCGGTGCCTGATGGTGTAGATGTTTATTTTGAAAATGTTGGTGGACACATTGCAGATGAAGTTATGAAACACTTAAATCAATTTGCTAGAATTCCAGTATGTGGAGCGATTTCTGGTTATAATGATAAGGGTATTGAGCATGGTCCACGGATTCAACCAATTTTAATAAAATCACAAGCACTTATGAAAGGGTTTGTTGTGGCTAATTATGCAGACGACTTTAAACAAGCTAGTCAGCATCTTGCACAGTGGGTAAATGAAGACAAAATAAAAACAAAAACTTCAATCGTAGAAGGATTTGAAAACGTGCCTAATGCATTTAGAAATTTATTTACTGGAGACAATTTTGGTAAACAAGTGGTTCAAGTATCAGATAATTTATAACTAAAGGAGATGCACATATGAAAGCAATTGGTGCAGACAAACCGTTTACATTAGATGAGGGTAATCAATTTTATGAAATGGATATAGAGACGCCAAAACCTCAGCAGCGTGAGTTATTAGTACGTTTAACAGCTATTAGCGTTAATCCAGTAGATACGAAAATTAGACAATCGTCTATAAATGAGTCGCCAAGAATTCTAGGTTATGATGCTGTAGGCATTGTAGAAGATTTGGGTGAAGATGTTAAACAATTTAAAATTGGAGATGAAGTTTATTACTCAGGCTCACCATCATATCAAGGCTCAAATCAGACCTATCAACTTGTTGATGAACGCTTAGTAGCATTAAAGCCAAGTAATATTAGTGATACAGAAGCGGCAAGTTTACCATTAACTGGCTTAACAGCATCAGAGACACTTTTTGATGTTTTTAATATTTCTAAAAATCCTGAAGAAAATAAAGGTAAATCCTTATTAATAATTAATGGGGCAGGTGGCGTAGGCAGTATCGCGACACAGATAGCAAAATATTACGGATTACATGTCATCACCACTGCATCACGTGATGAAACGTATAATTGGTCAAAATCATTAGGTGCGGACATCGTGTTGAATCATAAAAATAATTTGACAGATGAATTTAAAAAATATGAAATTAGTGAAGTAGATTATATTTTTTGTACTTTTGATACGGACTTATATTATGAAAAAATGATTGAACTTGTAAAACCACGTGGTAAAATTGCGACAATTGTTGCTTTCAATCATGAGCAAGATTTGAATTTACTAAAGCCTAAAAGCATAACCTTTACTCATGAATATATGTATTCAAGACCTTTGAATCAAACAGAAGATATGGCTATTCACGGTACGTATCTAAAAGACATCACTGATAAAGTAGAATCTGGTGATTATCAACCAACAGCAAATGAAGTGTTAAAAGGATTAACAGCAGATAATATTTTTGAGGCGCATAGAAAAATGGAAAATCATAGAATGGTCGGTAAATTGGTTATTTCAATTTAACAAAAGTGAAAAGTATTCTTAACGAAAACACTGTTAGTTATATATAAATTATTGTTAAATCATATGTGATATGCCAAAGCGATTTGATTAAATTAAGAGCTTTCAAGGAGCAAATGCAGTCAAATTATTATATTTGATTGTTATTTTGCTCCTTTATTTTTTCAACATAACCGTCTATCACATGTTCGGTATCATCATTTTCACTTTTGAATATATGTGCGTCTTAAAATAAAAGTTATATATAAATTAAAATGTTAAATGCAATTAAATTCATAAATTACGCATATTAGCACGATGTAAGGGTATATGTGACACATAAAGTAAAGGGAGAGTGTCATGTTAATATGCGATTTAGAAAATTAACAGTGGTTTTTTGGGTAGCGTTAACGATTTGTACGCTATTTGTTATATATGGAGCAATTGCGCCTAAACAATTAGAGTCGGTTACACAAGCAATTACCAATTTTATTGCAGTAAATTTTGGATGGTATTATTTACTATTAGTATTAGCCATTTTAGTTGTATCTATCTATTTATTATTTTCTAGATATTCAACAATAACTTTAGGTCAAGAGGGAGAAGACCCAGAATTTTCACTTAAATCATGGTTTGCAATGTTATTTAGTGCAGGTATGGGGATAGGCTTAGTATTTTGGACAACAGCTGAACCCATCAGTCACGCATTTACTTTAACACCGATACATAAAGCAGGAACACAAACTGCTATAAATGAAGCGATGCAGTTTTCATTTTTTCACTGGGGTATACATGCGTGGGCAGTGTACGGAATTGTTGGACTCGTGTTTGCGTACTTTAATTTTCATAAAGGATATCCTGGATTAGTTAGTGCTACATTAAGACCCATTTTGGGTGAAAAAATGATGCGAGGCCCAATAGGTGGCGCAATCGATGTGCTTGCAATTATTGCCACAGTAACTGGTGTTGCTGCGACATTAGGTTTTGGTGCATTACAAATTAATGAAGGGTTGAATTTCTTATTTAAAATACCTTCTAATTTTGGTACACAAGTTGTGATTATCGTTATAGCTACAGTGTTATTTACCTGGTCTGCTTGGTCCGGTATTGATAAAGGCATTAAAAACTTAAGTAATATTAATATGTTTTTAGCTTTTGTAGTTTTGATCGCATTATTTTGTGTCGTTCCTACGTTAAATATTTTAAATATGTTTACGAATTCATTGGGTGATTATATTGCTAATTTCTTTAATATGAGTTTACGTATCCCACAAGCAGGTGGAGAGAAATTCCAATGGTTACAACAGTGGACAATCTTCTACTGGGCATGGTGGGTTTCTTGGGCGCCATTTGTTGGTATATTCATTGCTCGGGTTTCTCGAGGTAGAACAATTAAAGAATTTATTTTAGGTGTACTTTTTGTACCAGCACTTGTTTGTTTTTTATTCTTTGCAGTATTCGGGGCATCTGCAATTTATTTACAGCAAAATGGTATTGCCAACATTGCTAAAGAGGCAACTGAAACTGCAACATTTGCAACGCTTGAGCATTTCCCATTAGGATTTTTACTCAGTATTATCACGCTCATTGTAATTATGATTTTCTTTGTTACTTCAGCAGACTCAGCAACTTACGTGCTTGGTATGTTGAGTTCTAAAGGTAGTATAAACCCATCCGGTATAGTAAAAGTAAGCTGGGGGATTATTTTAGCTTTATTTGCGATGATTATGATTTATACAGGTGGTACACAATCAATACAAAATTTATTAATCATTGCAGCTTTGCCTTTTTCAATCGTCATTATCTTTATGATTTGGTCACTATTCAAATCATTATCAATTGAAAAACCGCGTCCTAGCAATAAATTACTTGTTTCTGATGAAAAGTATTTACAATATCGAAAATCAAATCAAGATCATGAAAAAAATACCTAATTACAAATGCATCATGGCAGTGATTAAAATTATTTTACCAAATACATTATAATTTCAATTTAAAATGTTTTTACGTTTATTTAACGGGGTATAAAGATGTATGACATGTACATATAATTTGACTATAGGAGGTGTCATACGAGGTGAAGCGAATTAAAAATTTTATACTAGGTCTATTAATCGTAGTCATCGTTGGTTTTTTACTATTTATGTATATCAAAGATTCTAGAATTAGTGAGTACCAGGACTACTTCAAGCAATTTAATTGGTTTGAACCAACGTTAATTGGCTTAGCAGCTCTATTGATTTTAATAGGTCTAATACTTGTATTTAGCTTGTTTAAACCTACGTATAGAAAACCTGGACTTTATAAAGACTATGAAGATGGACATATTTATGTATCGAGAAAAGCAGTTGAAAAATCTGCATACGATACACTTGTAAAATATGACCAAATTCGTCAACCAAATGTTATAGCGAAACTATATAATAAGAAAAAGAAATCACATATTGCTTTAAAAGCTGATTTCTTTGTTCCGGGTGATGTTCAAGTTGGTTCATTAACAGAAGAAATAAGAAATGACATTAAACAAAATGTTGAGCATTTCACTGAATTACCAGTTTCAAAATTAGAGGTTAACGTTAGAGATCAAAAAGCCTCAGGCAAACGTGTGTTGTAAGGGAGGGTTATCATGGCTAACAATAATAACCAACAAAGACAAGATTCTACACAAGAAGTTGTTGATTTTTTCAAAACATTTAAATGGAGAATAATTGGATTTTTAGCATTTCTAATTATCGCTATATTATTTTTAACGTTAGGTTTCTGGAGTACAATATTAATTATCGTTTTGTGTTTAATTGGTATTGGTATTGGGTATACTAAAGACCGTAAGCAAGATTTTTTAAATTTCTTAAATCGATGGAGTTAATTAATTTAAATAGTATATTATTAATTTTAAAATCTTATATAACAAAGGAGAATTAATTATGGCAGTAGATAACAATAAAGCAAAACAAGCATATGATAACCAAACTGGAGTAAACGAAAAAGAGCAAGAAAAACAACAACAGCAGCAACAACAGCAACAAGAACCAGAATTCACAAATAAGTTAACGTTCTCAGACGAAGTTATTGAAAAAATTGCTGGTATTGCCGCACGCGAAGTAAATGGTATTTTAGAAATGAAAGGCGGCTTCGTTGATAACATTTCTAGTTCATTCGGAAGCAGCAACAATGTAACACAAGGTGTTAGCGTTGAAGTAGGCGAAAAACAAGCTGCAGTTGATTTAAAAGTTATTTTAGAATATGGTGAATCTGCACCTAAAATTTTCCGCAAAGTAACAGATTTAGTTAAAGAACAAGTAAAATATATTACTGGTCTTGAAGTTGTAGAAGTGAATATGCGTGTTGAAGACGTGATGACTAGAAAAGAATGGTCACAAAAAAATGAAAAAAGCCAAAATTCAAGCAACGAAAATAAAGGCTTACAATAACACATAATTTAAAAAATACCGGTAAAGGTAATCCTTTACCGGTATTTTTTGTATATATATTGTGTATATTTATTTCTGATGTAAAGGATTGTCAACTTTAATATAGGTATAGTAATCCGCTTCATCAGTCAGACGCATGGTTGTAACACATTTATAATCTATTTTGGGTGCCAATAGGATTGATTTTATATTTTTCACGCGTTGTTGGTCATCTATATCGTTTGCAATATCATTTAATTTAGCAATTAAAATATCTCGAATCAATTGCCAAAGTTGCTTTTCAAAATTAGAATCTTCACTTGATTTTGTAATACTGACAATTAATTCACTGAGATGATTTTGAATACTTGAATAAAAGACTTTATTAAATACTGTTTGAGGTTGATCAGATAAAATTAAAGATTTTTCATGAAAACTTGCAGTACTATAACCCATCTTATTCAAGCGTATGCGATCGATACGTAACCCCTCAAAATCACGTATATAAAGCCTATCTAATCGTCCATCTTCACTAAATGTAGCGATTGAATTTTGTAAATGTGCTTCAAGGGCGATACCGTATTTCACATATAGAGGAATCGTGATATCTATTAAGGCTTGACCGTATTGATTTATCCAAGATAAAGCAGCGATTTCAAAGGTCGGAAACTTATTTTTTTCTTTATATTTGTTAATTAACGAAACAATTAATGGTTCATTATTATATATAGTTGAACTAACTAACGCTGAAGGGATGATAGGTGTAGTTTCATTTTTAATTAAATGATAAATATTGGTTCTAAATAATGTACCTAGTTGTTCACTTCTTTTAGTTCTGGTAGTGACTTTGTCCAATGAATTATAAAAATGAATACCAGCAAGTTCATCAATTGTATCAGCGTTTATATGCTTAAATAATGAATCTTTTTGTTTTATATCATTAAGGATATGTGTTACTTGTGGACCATTTATTGTAGTTTGCTCAGATAATGTTCTAATCTCACCAGTAATATGAACATTAGTTGATAACTTGATATGAGGTGACTTTTTAGGATATTTGGGCATTAAAGTTCTAAATGATAATCCTGCGTAATAAAATTGTTGATAATCAATTGGTATCAATCGATTTGTTTTTAATTCTTCTTTATATTCTTGTAATAAGATATGGTCGTATTGCCATGGATGGACGACCATGACGTAATATTGATTAACTTGATCATGACCAACATGATCAATAACAGCTGCTTCTAACCCTTCAAACAATCTAAAAAGTAAATCATTTTCTTCTTCAATATAAGTCTGAGCTTTTGCTATTGATTTATGTATTAAAATAAATTGTAAGGATATGGCATTACCAAATTCGGCTGAATAATTAATTACAGTTTCTGGTGTCATTCCTTTACGTAATTTAGCACCCGGATGAATTGGGTGACCTTCAATAACAAACTGTTCAGAACTCAAATAACTGTCCTCTGCATTCATGATTAATTCATATAAGCTTTTTTTATTGTTTTCTAATGTATATGCTTGATAACTTAATGCAATGGCCATATTTGTGACACTGTTGTTCAAATCTTCATAAAATTGTGTACTAGCTTCATTATCTAGCTCTGGTGATATCGTTAAAATAATATTTAATATTTCATTTGGATGTTGGACTCTATTGTAATTTCCGTTGTCTTCAATATAAAATGGTCCTTGAACGTCTAGACGATCAAATGCATGATTTCCTGTAATCGTTGCATATAGCGTCTTATTAACTTTCGGAAACGCAATGGATAACAATTTGCTGTTTGCTGGTAAGTGCACAATGTTCAAATCTTGGTTAGAAATAATCTTACTGTAACTCCGACTGTCTATTAAATTTTCTCTATGTAATGAAGAAATTAATCTTTGAGATATTTTATCTCGACTTTCTAAAAGCATATTTAAAAACAATTGTGCCCATTGTTCATTGATTGATAATAAATAATCAAATGCATGTTGTTCATCATTGTTCATTTTATTTGATAAATTGTTGTTAATACTTTTTGAATTCATAAAGCACCTCTAAATATTATTTTACAAAAGTATAGGATATTTGTATAATCCATAATATCGATAATGATAATTATTATCAATTAAAAAGTCGGGTGAAAATATGGCAAAGTACTTTTTTTCAAGTTCTTTCCTATTGTTTTTAGGAAATTGGATTGGACATATCACTTTAAATTGGTATGTGTATTCGTTATATCATAACGCAATTTATCTTGGACTGATTAATTTTTTCCGCCTTGTACCTATTTTGCTCATAAGTGTATGGGCTGGTGCAATAGCAGATCGATATAATAGGGGGAAACTACTGAAAATAACTATCTCTTCCTCTTTTCTACTTACCACTTTACTGTGTGTCTTAATCTTTCAAGATTGGGATATACCGATTGTAGTATTTTTATTATATTCTTTGGGTAGAGGTATGATGAGTGCAATAGAAACACCAGTACGTCAATCTGTGCTACCAGATTTGTCGAAACGCTTAACAACAACTCAGGTGGTTTCATACCATTCATTTATTATTAATATTTGTCGATCAATAGGTCCTGCTATAGCTGGTTTAGTAATGGCAAACTATAACGCACAAATAAGTTTCAGTATACAAGCGATATGTTACTTAATATCTCTGATACTATGTTTGCCTCTAAAGTTTGAACAACCGCATTATAATGAAGTGGAAAAACAAATGAGTATTAAATTTGTGTTTGAATATTTTAAGGATAATAGCGTGGGTACAAGGATATTTGTAACATCCTTGTTTATCATGGCTAGCGGTTTTACATATACTTCACTATTACCAGTTTTAACAGATAAGACGTTCCCTGAACAAGTCACGATGTTTGGGACAGCGATGACATGTTGCGCAATAGGTGGAATTATTGCGACGATGATTTTACCTAATTTATTAGAAAATATTCCTATGGTGAAGATGTATTATTATAGTTCGATATTATTTGGCGTCTCTTTGTTAGGCAGTATTAGCCAGAATACGATATTATTTTTTATTTCAATATTCTTAATCGGTCTGTTCAGTCAATGGGCGCGTACAACCAATAGGATTTATTTTCAACATCGTGTTAAATCAGAGCATCGAGGGAAGGTATTAAGTGTTGTAATGATGGATAGGGGGATGATTCCTTTAGGTGCTATGATCATGAGTTTTTTAACAGAATATATAGGTGTTATTGAAACATTTATAATTATGGGATTAAGCACCTTAACGATTGCATTAATATTTGGCATGATTAACAGACAAAGAAGAAACGGAGGCAATGTTGTATGATGCATCATTTATGGAAATCAGCAGATTTAAATATTCAATATCGCATGTTTAATGCGATTCTTAAAGAACATATTTTTCCAGAGAAAATGTTTTTTAAATCTTTTGATAACTGCGTAGAACTACAATATAAAGGACAAGCATTAGCTGTTAACTATATCAGAAAGAGTCCGTTAATGCGTTATGTTTTTGAGGGTGAGCTACGTTATATTAAAGGTGATGCAAGTGTCACTATTAAAACTTTGGAACAATTACTTGAAATATTAACAAATCAATTTGATATTCCTATTAGCGCTAGACTAACTGCAGAGTTACAATCAAGCCGAGAAGGTTTAGCGATGAGTTATGAAAATTTTAAGCATAGACAATCTAACATTCGTGATAGTTTGAAATTTTCAAGAATGCCTAGGACCATCAACTTTTTTACATGGCTTCAACATATGAAAGAAAATAATGGTGTAAATGATTTAATTTATTCTGAAAGTCTTGTAGAGGAAGGCCATCCTACGCATCCTTTAACTAAAACAAAGCTGCCATTAACGAAAGAAGAAGTTAAATTATATGCGCCGGAATTTGAAAAAATTATTCCATTGAAAATTATGCTTATTCATAAACAATTTTGTATAGCAACTGCGATGGAAGGTGATGAACAATATATCATCAATCAAGTCATTCCTGAATATAAAGATAAAATAAAAGTATTTCTAGCTTCACATGATTTAGAATTAGCAGATTATCGCATTATACTTGTACATCCATGGCAATATGAAAATGTTATTCCACAACAATTTGGTCATTGGATAGAAACACAACGTCTTTTAGCGACGCCCTTTGACATAAAATCCAAAGCAACATTGTCTTTTAGAACAATGGATTTGCTCGATAAATCTTTTCATGTCAAGTTACCAATCAATGTACAGGCGACAAGTGCAGTGAGAACTGTTTCATCAGTAACCACCGTTGATGGCCCGAAATTAAGTTATGAGTTACAAGATATGATGGATGTATATCCTCAATTGAAAGTCGCTATGGAGCCCTATGGTTTACATGCTGATACAGATGAAGATAGCGCACGACAATTAGCTTGTATCGTGCGCTATCAGCCACAAATTTCAAACACTGGTCTCACGATAGTAACAGGAAGTTTAGTCAACAGAAACCCTGTAGATAATCAAATTATTGTTGATAGTTATATAGAATGGCTTGGTTTAAAAGTAAGCAAAGCTTCAATTAAAACATTTATTAGTAATTATGCATTAACGCTTATAAAACCATTAATAGCGTATATCCAAGATTATGGTATTGCTTTAGAAGCACATATGCAAAATACCATTGTTCATTTGGATCAAGAATTTAAAATGGAATTTTTGATTAGAGATTTAGGAGGCTCAAGGATTGATTTAAATACGTTGAGGGGCCGATTACCTCACATTAATATTACTAATAAAAGTTTAATAGCTGAAAATATTGAAGCGGTAATCGCAAAATTCCAACATGCAGTCATTCAAAATCAAATGTCAGAACTAATCCATCATTTTACACAATATGAAGATATTGAAGCAGATGAATTATTTGAACTTGTGCGTGAAGCTGTTGAACAATCTATTGACCCTCAAAAAGCACATGCACAAATATTACGACAAACCTTATTTGGATCCAAGATTAATGTAAAAGCATTGTTACGCATGAGAATGGAAGGTAAGGTTAAAAATTATTTAACTGTAGATTTAGATAACCCTTTAAGTAAAGAGGTGTAATTATGGCAAAGATCAAAGTAAATCTTTCTAAAATTAAGTACAATGCCATGACTTTAAGTGCGCTTTTAAATCAGCACCATATTGATTTTACACCTGTGATTAAATGTGTGGCTGGCGATGAAAAAATCGTTGAAATGTTTAAAAATATTGGCATTACACATGTTGCAGACGCAAGAATCAGTAATATTCAAAAAAGTACGGATAAAGCAATGTCTTATACATTAATTAGAAATAGTAACCGTAATGAATTAGAAAATTTAGTTCATTACGTTGACACGAGTATTCAAACTGAATTGGCAACAATACGACAAATCAATGAAATCGCAAGTAATTATGATGTGAAACATAATATATTGTTAATGGTTGATTGGAAAGATGCTAGAGAAGGTGTGTTGACTTACGATGTGATTGATTATATTAAAGAAATTATTAACATGCATCATATCTATCTTAAAGGATTGGCTTTTAATTTTATGTGTTTTAATGCAATTGCTCCGACTGAAGAAGATGTTAAGCTGATTAATCAATTTATAACTTCAATCGAGGAAGTCATGCATATGCAATTCGATGTTATCTCAGGTGGCAACTCTAGTATGCTATTACAAATGCTTTATAATGACTTAGGGAAAATTAACGAATTAAGGATCGGAGAAACTTTATTTAGAGGCATTGAAACGACGACGAATCATTCATTTGATACTTTATATCAAAATGCCATCATTTTAGAGACAGAAATTGTGGAAATTAAGCCACGTATTAACGTAAATGATGGTCAACATTATTTACAAGCAATTGTAGATATAGGAAATTTAGACACAGACGTCAACGATATTCAACCATTACATCATCAAGTGAAAGTTTTGGGTGCAACGAGCGATCACCTTATGATAGATTTGTTAAATAATGAACATTATCATATTGGAGATAAAATTCAGTTTAGCCTAGGTTACAAAGCTTTAGCGCAAAGTATGTTTGTGCCTAATTTACCAAAAGACTATAAGCGTGATGATATCATTGAAAAAATGTGTTATCCCCAAATTAAGGGAATATTGAATAAAATTTGATTTTTATCAAGTTTTAATAAAAAAATTATTGACATTGAGAATCGTTATCAATAAAATTAGATGTGTAATGATACATATCTAAGGAGTGAAAACGATGAAGCAAAGATCTAAATGGATGGGTCTGTTATTAATTACAGTAACGCTTATCTTGCTAGCGGCTTGCGGTAAGGTTAGTGACAATGGTTCTGACCAATCTAAAAATGACGACAAAAGTAAAAACGGCACAACGATAAAGCATGATGGGGGAACAACGAACATTGATAAAAAACCTAAACGTGTAGTTGCACTTGAGTTTTCATTTGTTGATGCATTGGCTGCATTAGATATTAAACCGGTTGGTGTGGCAGATGATGGAAAAAAAGAGAGGATTTTAGCACCGATTCGTGAAAAAATAGGTGATTATCAATCAGTGGGTGCACGTAAACAACCAAATTTGGAAGAAATTAGTAATCAGAAACCAGATTTAATTATTGCAGATAGCAACAGACATAAGGGTATACAAAAAGATTTAGAAAAAATTGCCCCAACGATTATGTTACCAAGCTTTGATAGTGATTATAAAGATAACCTAGATGCTTTTAAAACAATTGCTAAAGCTACAGGTGAAGAAGATAAAGGAAAAGAGAGACTAAAAAAACATAATGAGTTAATGGATAAATACAAGAAAGAAATAACAATGGATAAATCACAACCAGTATTAGCGACAGTCATTGCCAAATCTGGTTTGCTCGCACATCCAGAAAACACATATGTTGGTGAATTATTGAAAGAATTAGGCTTTAACAACGCGCTTAATAAAACTGAAACAGATAACCTATCTAAATATTTGAAAGGACCATATTTACAACTAAATTCAGAAGTGCTTTCAGATATTAATCCAGGACGCATGTTTATCATGGTGGACAAGGGAAAAAATGATCCAAACTTGAAAAAACAAGAAGAAGAACCAGTTTGGCAAAGTTTAGATGCTGTTAAAAATGATAGAATTGCAGTTGTAGATAGAAATACTTGGGCTCGTGCACGAGGCATCATTTCTTCTGAAGAGATAGCTAAACAATTAGTAGAGATTTCAAAAGATGAAAAAAATGATAAACAACAAAAGTAAGGTGAACGGTAAATGACTAAGTCTAATAGCATTAACCAAACCAAAACTGAAGATAAGAAACATAATAAACGCACAGCACTCACATTTATTGTGAGTGTGTGTGCGCTTTTTGTGATTATTTATTTTAACTTAAGTGTAGGAGCATCTCATATTACATTAAATGATTTTAATGATTATTTTTTAACACATTCACATACTAAACAAACATTTTTAATACATAATGTACGAATCCCAAGAATGTTAGCAGGATTATTCATAGGTGCAGCGCTAGGGTTAGCAGGATTGTTAATGCAAGCAATGACTAGAAATCCATTGGCTTCTCCTCAAATATTTGGCGTAAATTCTGGCGCATCTTTCGTGATTGTATTGATTACTATGATCATGCCTTCATTGTCGACTTATGCCACGATATTCGCTTTTATAGGTGCATTTATAGGAGGGCTTACGGTTTATGCATTATCTGGCTCAACAAAAGGGATGACACCCATTAAGTTAGCGCTTGCTGGAATGGCTATCCATTTATTTTTTTCAAGCATGACACAAGGCATTATCTTATTAAATGAAGATGCTACATCAACGGTAATGTTTTGGTTAGTAGGTTCTTTATCGTCGATTACATGGACGCAAGTTTTAGGTATCTTGCCGTGGTTGATACTTGCATTTATTTGTACAATTATCATTTCTAAACAATTGACAATCATGGAATTAGGTGAAGATTTAGCAACTTCATTAGGCCAAAATGTTAAATTAATAAGAATGATTATTGGTATCTTAGTTATTGTACTGGCAGGTACTTCTGTTTCAATAGCAGGTCCAATCGGTTTTGTAGGTTTGATTGTACCGCATATCGTTAAACATTATATTCAAACAGATTATAGATTAATGGTTCCTTTAACAATGATTATCGGCGCAAATTTATTATTATTATCTGACGTTTTAAGCAGATTGATTGCCTTTCCTTTTGAATCACCTGTAGGCATAGTAACGTCATTTATAGGTGCTTTTTATTTCTTAGCATTTACAATAAAAGGGGTGAGAAGGCTATGATGAGACCATTCATATTTCGATATTCGCTTGTCACAGTATTGTTATTGATTGCGTCGATTGCGTCTCTTTCCATAGGTGCTGTATTCATCAATCCGTTTGAAGCAGTAAGTAGCCTTTTTACACAAAATAATTTTATTATTAACGAATATAGAGCACCAAGAATGTTTTTAGCATTAATTGTAGGTAGTAGCCTTGCCATTTCTGGCGCATTAATACAGGGCGTTGTAAGAAATGCGCTAGCTTCCCCTGATGTGATTGGTATTACCAAAGGTGCAAGTTTATCTGCTGTTACAATTATCATGTTATTTCCATCAGCGCCTTTATTTATATTACCGTTTGGCTCTTTTGCAGGTGCATTAATTATCAGTATGATTTTAACTATATTAATATCAAAATTTAATGTAAAAGGTTCTAAGTTAGCGCTAATTGGTTTAGCGATAGGTGCGATATGTACAGCAATCGTGCAATATATGCTCATACGTAACCCGCTTGATGCTAATACGGCATTAGTCTGGCTGACAGGTAGCTTATATGGTCATAGTATGTCAAATGTGTGGGTGATATTACCTTGGTTTATTGTTACATTACCAGTGATATTTTATTATTGTCATCAACTAGATATTTTAACATTAGGAGATGATATAGCGATTGCACTCGGAGCAAAAGTGAAAAAGGTAAAGGCAATACTTTTATTTTTAGCTGTTATTCTAGCAGGCGCTTCAATATCTGTTGTTGGGGGTCTAAGCTTTTTAGGACTTATTGCACCTCATATGGCTAGACAGTTAGTTGGTCACAAGCACAAACATATTACATTTATGTCTGGTTTGTTAGGCGCTTTAATTTTAATGATAAGTGACAGCCTAGCAAGAGGTATTCACCCGCCAATTGATATTCCAGTTGGTGTTATCGTCGCTATTGTTGGTGTGCCTTATTTTCTGTTTTTATTAAGAAAATTATAAATTTAATATATAAAAGATTGAAAAAGAAAACGCTTTCATTTAAAGTAGAGGCTGAGAAACAATAGATTCGTACTAGCCTCATTGCACATTGACAGTAAATGACTGAGCTGAAAATAAAAGTCCACTTCATTTTTTATCGAGTTAAAGGGACTTATGCATGAGCGACGGCTCAAGCAATTAATTTATAATTTTTTCAATTCTAGTCATGCTTGCCGGGGTGGGACGACGAAATCTATTTTATAAAATTAGATTTCTGTTCCACTCCCTTTTATTATCTATAAAAAATAACGACATTAAAAAGACATAAAAATTTGATTTACATATTTATACAAAATAGGTTATAATTATTGCTGTTGCTTTTAAAGTGTTTATAAAAATATATACACACCTAAGGGGTGAACAAAATGGACGATTACAGTAAAGCACAAATTATTAAAGGAAGATTAAAATTCATTTTGATGTCAGTTTTGGGGATCATACTATTTTTGATTCCTGTAACTGTGACTGAAGATGGCGAAAAGCAAACAACTTTACCAGTGGCATTTTTAGCAGGCTTATTAAAAGATTTATTAGGTGATGCGATGCCATTAATCATTGTAATAATAATAACTATTTCAGGTGTTTTATCTATCATCTGTTCGACGGTATTAAAAAATAAATTGCAACCTGAAGGATTAATGAATAATGCATTTAATGTCAAATTTGTTTGGCTTATTTTAAGAATTTTAGCCGTAATTTTTGTCTGGATGACATATTTAAAAATGGGATCAAAAGCAGTTTATTCTGCTGATACTGGTGGTTTAGTGTTTGAAAGTTTATTACCAACGCTTGTATCTGTATTTTTCTTTGCTGCGCTTTTTTTACCTTTATTAATGGAGTATGGCTTATTGGAATTATTAGGACCTATTTTCAGACCAATCATGAGACCATTATTCACATTACCAGGACGTTCGACAGTGGATAATTTAGCATCATTTATTGGTGATGGGACAGTTGGTGTTTTAATAACAAGTAGACAGTATGAAGGTGGTTTTTATTCTAGACGTGAAGCGACAGTTATAGCCACTACCTTCAGTGTAGTATCATTAACCTTTGCAATTGTAGTTGCAGAAACAGTACATATGCAAAATCATTTCTTTTATTTTTATTTATCAGTAATTGTATCATGTATTGTATGTGCTTTGATTTTACCTAGAATATGGCCGTTGAGTACGATTAAAGATGAATATTCAAAAGAAGTATCTGAGGAAATGCGGACTGAAAAGTTACCTGCAAATAAAACTGCTTTGAGACATGGTTTTGACATGGCTACTGAAACTGGAATCAAAGCACCAGGATTCAAATCGTTCTTTAAATCTGGTTTTAAAACAGTTATAGATATGTGGTTCGTTATATTACCTGTTGTGATGAGTGTTGGAACTTTAGCTACGCTCATTGCGACTTATACTCCAATATTTGGAATTATAGGTAAACCTTTTGTTCCTTATTTAGAGTTATTGCAAATTCCAGAAGCTGCACAAGCTTCAGAAACTGTCTTGATCGGTTTTGCTGACATGTTCTTGCCATCTATTTTAATTGAAGGCGTTGGAAATGACATAACATTGTTTGTCATTGGTGCTTTAAGTATTACGCAGTTGATTTATTTATCTGAAGTGGGTGGCGTGATTTTAGGATCTAAAATCCCAGTTAGTATTTTTAAATTATTTGTTATTTTCTTGATTAGAACAATCATTGCTTTACCGATTATTGCATTAATGGCCCATCTTTATTTTAATTAAATTAAACAAAATAAAACACACATAAACTCGTATTTGAAATTATTTTAAAAGTGATTGACCTTTAAAACGTTTCTTATATGTGTAAATGTGTGTGTTTTATTTAATTAGTGAAGTTTTGTTAAAACAGTTGCTTTAACGATTTTATTTCCTAAAATAGGTGATGGTTCATCTTGTGAAGAAGTGTTTCTTTGACTGTGCGCCTCTTTAAAAGCATCACTTTTTAGCCAACCATTAAAAGCTTCTTCATTTTCCCACCACGTATTAACATACATTTGGTCGTAATCTGTCTCGTCGTCTATTAACCATACTTCAATATGATGAAAGCCATCTAAATCTTGAATTTTTCCACCTTGTGTAAATTTCGGAGCTAGCTTTTCAGCAAACCCTTTCTTAACATCTATTCGATTAGTAACTACATACATATTTTCCACCTACTTTCATTTTGATATTTTTAGTATAGCATTTAACTAAACTGTTATCTGATTGCAAACCCTTATTTATTATTTCATGTGTTTGCATATAAAAAGAAGTGAAATCCTATTTTTCAGAATTTCACTTCTTTTTATAATCAATTAAATTCACTAAATTTAACTTTTAGTGACTACTATTTTGTAATTTCATTATAAACTTTTTGATCATTTTGTGTGTAAATAATGTATTCATGGTTATCAGTATCGATGATAACACGATTAGTTTTTCCAAATGTAGAACCAATACGTGAAACTTTATCTCTATCTAATTTTGGAACTGCATGGATATTTTGATCTTGTGAAACATTTTTAATCTCGCTTGTTGGAATCTTAATATCAGCGACTCTCCATTGAATTCTTACTTCATTGTTATCTTTTTTTACTGTCATTGCCATATCGTGAACACATCCTTTAAATTATTTATAGCTATAGCATACAATAAAAAGTAATCGTTTTCAAGTGATTGTGTGATACTTTTATTTATTATGTCATACTATTTGTCTTTTACGAAAGTATGTTCGCATTATTGTGGATTTTATGGTAAAATTTAGCCGAGAAAAGGGGCAATGAACATGACAGGCAAAACTCACACATCATGCGGTTTGTTAGTAGGTGCATTAACTATAGAATACTATCAGACAGATTTATTTACATCGATAACAATAATGACACTTGCAGTTATATCAAGCTTATTACCTGATATTTGTCACACGCAGAGTAGAATTGGCAGGCGATTCAAAGTATTAAGTTTTTTTGTTCGTATACTGTTTGGGCACAGGACATTCACACACTCGTTATTATTTATTTCTATAATTGGTATCCTTTTATATATTATTCAAACACCAGAGTATTATTTAGTTTCAATTATCCTTGGTTTGCTTTCACATGTTATACTAGATATGTTAACGCCTAGAGGTGTAAAGTTATTATATCCAATACCGTTAACGATTAAATTCCCCTTAGTTTTTAAAACAGGTGGCTTAGTAGACTTATCGTTAGCAGGCGCGCTTTCAATAGGTGCACTATACGTATTATTCAAACCATTCTTTAATCATTTCTTTTTAAATTTATGATGATTATGGTTGTGATTATATTTGTAATAATATAAAGTGCATATAGTGAAATTATATATTCCTATTAGATATAAGATATATTTTTTATCTATTTTGAATATAAAGGAGAGAGGACATGTTAGATAAGAAAGAGTTAGAAAAGTTTAACCAAGAACATCTAATAGAATTTGAAAAATTAATGAGTAATAATGAAAAAGAACAATTAGCTAGTCAAGTGGATCAATTAGATTTAACTTACATTCAAAATTTATATCGTGATTTGTATTTAAATAAACAAATAATAGATGACATATCTTCAGTAAATGAAGTGAAATACGATATCAAAGAAAATTTCTCTGAAGAAGAAATTAAACAATTTGAACATGTTGGCCTAGAAGCTATTAAAAAAGGAAGATTTGCAGTAGTTTTAATGGCAGGCGGACAAGGCACACGATTAGGATACAAAGGACCTAAGGGTGCATTTGAGATTGAAGATGTGAGCCTATTTGAATTACAAGCACGTCAATTACTAGAATTGAAAGAACAATCGGGTGTTTATGTAGATTGGTACATTATGACAAGTAAAATAAATGATAGTCAAACTCAGTTGTTTTTTGAAGAAAAAAATTATTTTGGATATGACAAGAACCACGTTCATTTCTTTATTCAAGATAATATCGTTGCATTATCTGAAGAAGGAAAACTTATTTTAGATGTAGATAGTTCTATTTTAGAAACGCCAAATGGTAACGGTGGTGTATTTAAATCACTGAAAAAAGCAGGCTATCTTGAAGATATGACTGAAAACGGGGTTGAATATATCTTTTTAAATAACATTGATAATGTTTTAGTGAAGGTGTTAGATTTGTTTTTTGCAGGATACACTTTCCAAAATAGTATGGATATTACGACGAAATCGATTCAACCTAAACACGGTGAGAGTGTTGGAAGGTTAGTTAAAAATGCTGATAAAGATACCGTGCTTGAATACTCTGAACTAGAAGCGGAAACTGCAAATCAATTAAATAATGCAAACATTGGTATACATATGTTTAAGTTACAATTTATTAACGCTGCTGTAGATAATAAATTGCCTTATCATTTAGCAGTAAAACAGCTTAAACAATTGGATGACGATTTTGGAATTATTGAAAAACCCGCTTTAAAATTTGAATTATTTTATTTTGATATTTTCCAATATGCAAATAGTTTTCTTACATTACAAGTGCCAAGAGAAGAAGAGTTTTCTCCGTTAAAGAATAAAGAAGGAAAAGATAGTGTAGAAACTGCTACAGCTGATTTAAAACGTTTAAATAGGATCTAAGAAAAGGTGATTACACTAATGACTAAACCATTAGAGGTTAAAAGTAATAAAGTCACTAAAACATTTAAAAATATCATACCATTAACATTTGGAGAAGAAATTGGTAATGCAGTATCACATGGCGTCGCTGCCTTTGTAACATTATGCGCTTTACCATATGCAGCGTTACAAAGTTATTTTGCGCATGGTATTTTAGGTTCTTTTAGTGTTTCTATCTATGTAATAAGTATTTTTTTAATGTTTTTATCTTCAACGGTATATCATACAATGCCTAATCATTCGTCGCACAAATTTATTCTTAGAATCATTGATCATAGCATGATTTATATTGCCATTGCCGGTACCTATACACCTGTATGTCTAGTGTTAGTAGGTGGTTGGATAGGTTGGACAGCAATGATAGTTTTATGGGGCATAACCATTTGGGGCATACTCTATAAATCATTGGCTAAACATGTAAATCATAAGCTTAGCTTAACGATGTACTTAGTGATGGGTTGGATTGGGATAATATTTTTACCTACAATTCTTTTCGATACGAGCTTGAAGTTTATGTTATTCATATTGTTGGGTGGCATAGCCTATACGATAGGTGCTTGGTTCTATGCACAAAAAGAGCGACCGTATTTTCACATGATTTGGCATTTATTTATTTTAATAGCTTCTGTGTTTCACTTTATAGCTATTTTATATTTTATGTAATGATCGAATAGATGGAACGTTTTAATGTAAAACATTATTAATTTATAAGATTAATGAGATTAAAGAAATACAGCTAATCAGGGAAGCGGGAGATAAATCAAAATGGTTCATTTGATTTTAATTCTCGCTTTCTTTTTAGTCATTTTTATAGGGCAAAAGAAGTAATTTACTGGAAACCTATTGAACTTAGGCACAAATAGTGATTTAGTAATGATTGATAATGAATGTTTCGTGTTAGGAGATTAAATATGAATATAAAAACATTTGGTGTTGTTGTTGCATTAATACTAATTATGTTTATGTCTGCAATTGAAACTTCAATCGTTTCATTAGCATTGCCAACTATAAAAGAAGATTTAAATGTGACTGGTTCAATATCACTGATATTTTCAGTTTACTTTATAGCAATTGTGATTGCTAATCCAATTGTAGGTGAATTATTGGATCGCACTAAAATTATATACATAACACTTTTGGGATTAGTATTTTTTACAATTGGAAGCTTTTTTTCAGGTATAAGTAGTACATTTGGTATTTTAATTATCTCGCGTTTTATTCAGGGATTGGGTGCAGGAATAATGATGGCTTTGAGCCAAATTGTACCAAAGCTTGCTTTTGCAATTCCTTTAAGATATAAAATTATGGGAATTGTAGGTAGTGTGTGGGGGATATCCAGTATTATAGGTCCGGTCTTAGGTGGCGGAATTTTAGAATTAGCTACTTGGCATTGGTTATTTTTCGTTAATATACCTATCGCTATCATCGCCATGTTATTGGTCATATTTACGTTTCATTTTAAACATGAACAGACGACAACTTCACATAAATTAGATATGAAAGGACTTATGTTATTTTATCTGTTTGTTTTCTTTTTAATGTTTACAGTAATGAATAACAATCTGTGGTATTTAAATTGTCTTTCATTTATTATAGCAATTATTATGGGTATGATATTAATTAAAAATGAAAAGGGTGTAGCAGCTCCTTTCTTCCCTGTTAAAGAATTTAATAAAACTATCATACTCGTTTTTACTACAGATTTTTTATATGCAATGATACTGATGGGATATAATTTATATATGCCAATATATCTACAAGAAGAACTGGGTCTGTCTCCCTTGCAGAGTGGATTTGTTATTTTTCCAATTTCCTTTGCTTGGTTAGTGTTGAATTTTAATTTAAATAGGTTAGAAGCAAAAATGTCTAGAAAAGGTTTGTATATATTTGCTTTTACTCTTTTAACAATATGTGGCATTTTTATATTCGCAGGTACAAAAACACCGATATTTATAGCGTTTAGTTTATTGCTGGCTGGTGTTAGCTTTGGAACAGTATATACGAAAGACAGTGTAATAACTCAAGAAGAAACGTCACCTCAGAATATGAAACGCATGATGTCACTATATACATTAACGAAAAGTCTAGGTAATTCTATCGGCTCTACAATTATGGGAACAGTTTATGGTTTAACGGTTTCATTTATCCATTTACCGATACACAATGTGATTATACTTAGTCTTATCATCTTAATCATATTGTTTGTACTTTGGCAGACACAATATAAACAAGATAATCACAAATGCAATTCTTAGAATAAAAATGAAAAGTCATATGTATTTTAATTATTAAGCAAGTATTGAAGTTTAGTGAATTTTAATACTTGCTTATTTGTATTTTGGTGTATGTTGTTATAATGGTAAAATAAGAAACAGTTTTTTTAATTAAGAATTAATGTAAAATAAACAGAAAATAAATTAGATGAAGGGGAGGACAGTAAGCAATGAAATATATAAAGTATTTATTTACGACGCTTATTGTACTTTCGGTATTTATCATTTCAGGTGCTATATTTCTTGCATTCTTAGGATTTGGTTTATATGGATTAAGTCGTATCCTTATATTTTTTCATCTAGCATACTTTGGTTATAATAAAAGTTTTTATGATAACTTGATCTATTATGGTAGTTATATCGTATTGGGTTATTTTACATTGTTTATCATTGAAAATTTGATGGATTATTTTAGGAAAAAACTACCAGATAACCCTTATTTTCAAGGAATAACGTATCATTTAATAACATTTACTGTTACCACATTACTATTCTATTTTATAGTTCACATTCATTATGCATATATAGATATTGATTTTTGGGTAATTGTTGTAATTATGGGTATGTTATTTGTGTGTAAAGAAGTCTTTTATCCTGATAGCGAAAATCTTAATCAGAATAAATAGTCGATGATATAAGTGGTGAGAGGTGATTAAGTGTCCGTAGAATATTTGTCTAAAACAAATAGAAACATGATTGTTGCGGTTATGATTATCAGTGCTTTTATTGCTATATTAAATCAGACACTTTTAAATACAGCTTGCATTAATGCACTTCATAAAAGAGAGATTTCTCATGGAGCTGCAATAAGTAATTTTGGCCGTGTTACTACGGGCTCCTTAGGCACTGCCTTGATGGTTACAGTTATGACAATAGGAACAAAGATATATACTCAGAATGCTAGAGGTATAGAAAATAAAGAACTATTACAACGACAAGCGATTGCTAATGGTGTGGAGTTCTCATTTATAGTTATTAGTGTATTCGTTATTATTGGGTTTATCATAGCTTTGTTTATTAAGGAAAACAGGGATGTCAACGAATTTAACATGCGAAAGGTATAAAGAAAGTATAGAGGTTAGCTCCAGTTGTTAAGAATTAAAACAAACTGAGCTAACTTCTTTTGTATTACTAAGATTATATTTATACTAAATGTAAACTACTTAAAGCAAAATTAAGTGATGTTTGTTAGAATATTAATGGATATATTTATAAAATAGAGGGGGACGCTTTGTGTTAACGATAGAGCAAGTTAAAGAACTTGTTGGAGAACTTAAAGATCCAATTATTAATGTTCCTTTAAAGGAAACAGATGGAATCATAGAGGTAACAACAAAAGATGAGATAGAACATGTAAGTGTGAAAGTGGCAATGGCTCAGTTAGGAGGACAGCCTCAGTTAGATTTACAAATGGCTATTGTGGAAGTGCTAAAAGAAAATGGTGCGAATACTGTTGGGATAAGGTTTGAGGAGCTGCCGTCTGATGTTGTTGAACAATATAGAGGTAACAGTGATGACCAACCACAAACAATAGAAGGGCTATTATCAAAAGATAATCCTGTTGAATTTATAGCGATTGCTTCTGGAAAAGGGGGCGTTGGTAAATCCACTGTTGCTGTAAACTTAGCTGTTTCACTAGCAAGAGAAGGCAAAAAAGTTGGACTCGTAGATGCTGACATATATGGATTTAGTGTTCCAGATATGATGGGAATAGATAAAAAACCGGAAGTAGACGGCAAAGAAATTATACCGGTTGAAAGACATGGTGTTAAAGTAATCTCAATGGCATTTTTTGTTGAAGAAAACGCACCAGTTATATGGAGAGGACCTATGTTAGGTAAAATGTTAACTAACTTTTTTGTTGAAGTACGATGGGGAGATTTAGATTACCTGCTTTTAGATTTACCACCAGGTACTGGTGATGTTGCTTTAGATGTACATACGATGTTACCATCCAGTAAAGAAATCATTGTTTCTACACCTCATCCAACTGCAGCTTTTGTTGCAGCAAGAGCGGGAGCTATGGCTAAACATACAGAACATTCTATATTAGGTGTCATAGAAAACATGTCATATTTCGAAAGTAAAGAAACCGGAAATAAAGAGTATGTATTTGGTAAAGGTGGCGGAGAAAAATTAGCAGATGAGTTGCAAACTGAGCTTTTAGGTCAATTACCTTTAGAGCAACCATCATGGAATCCAAAAGATTTCGCACCATCCATTTACCAAGCAGAAGATCGACTAGGTAAAATATATCAATCAATGGCAAAACAAATCATCGACAAAACAAAAAAATAAGGTTTTTAGAAGCGTGAGTAGAAAATTAAAGTTTTCTACTCATTTTTTTCTCTTGCAATTTTTTGAATTGGTGTTAAAATGATTTCTTGTGACCAACAAATGTGTTGTTATATAGTTGTAAAAGTTTGCTACAAAAATTTATATAAACCATTGACTTTTTATAGTCAAATTGATAATATATAAAAGTCGTCAAAAACGGCAAAACATTATTTAAATAAATTTTTAAAAGTGTAAAAAATATACTTGAAAAAAAGGAAATAATATTTTAATATTATTAAAGTGATGTTAAGTGATTGTTAAATAAATTGATTTTTTGTTGACGAAACGTTAACGAAGATGATAAGATAGAAAAGCAATTATTTATCGAAAATGAACATTGAAAACTGA
>NZ_JAESLH010000005.1:0-1662 GCF_017892545.1 Staphylococcus sp. GDY8P67P | reverse complement strand
TGAACTGCACCCTGTCAAGTAGACAGTGAAAAAAACAAAATGTTTATGGCTACCTTATATTTACGATATAAGGGTAGCCATTTTTAATGTTATTCTTTCTTGATTAAAAAATTCTATATATGAATTAATTGCTTTTATTGCTGTAGCCTTGTCTTTAAAAATCACTTTTTTTCTTCCTCTAAACAATTCACTTTTAATAGTTCCCCATACACCTTCCATAGGTCCATTATCTATGCAACATCCTGGTCGTGACATACTTTGTTTTATACCAAGTTGCTCTAACGTAACTTTAAATAATCTGCTTGTATATTGATATCCTCTGTCGCTATGCAAGAGTATACCTTCGGTATTCGGCACAAGTTTGACTGCTTTTTTGAGCGTATCTAATACAAATTTATTGTTATTTGAGGTACTTAATTTATGACTGATAATCTGTTTGCTGCCTAAGTCATAAATAGCACTTAAGTAAAGTTTTTTACCATTGCTGAGTTTGAATTCTGTAACGTCAGTTAACCATTTTTTATTTGGGATTTGTTCTTCAAATTTTCTATTTAATATATTATGTGCTGTAATTTCAGGTGTTGTTTTAATATATCGTTTTCTTTTAGGGCGGATAGTAGATTTTAGATTAAGTTGATTCATCAATCTATAGACACGTTTATGATTTACTTTTTGATGTAGTTTAAGTCTTAAATATATGTATATACGACGATATCCATATATGCCTTTGTATTTATTGTAGATATCAACGATATCTTTGATCAATTTTTGGTTTTCAATTTCTTTATTCGATGGTTTGCGATGTAACCATTTATAGTAACTTGAACGTGATATCTTTAATACTGAACATAACCAAGCTATCGGATAAAGGTTTTTAAATGCTTTTACCGTTTGGTATGATGCTTTTTGTCTGATGCCTGCTTCATCAACTTCCTTTCTATTTCTTCTTCCTTTTTTAAAACGTCATTTTCCATTTGAAGAAATTTATTTTTCTCTTTAAGTATCTTAATTTCAGCTTTTAATGCCTCTTCAGGTGTTAATACAGACTGGGGTTTCCCTTTTCCACGTCCATCTTTAAGCCCATCATACCCATGCAAGTTGTACTTTTTTACCCAGTTATATACTTGGCTATAATTGATGTTAAAATGATTTGCTGTTGTCTTATACGATTGGCCATGATTCATATAATAATCAACGATTTCTACACGATCTTCAAATGTTAATGATTTATATTTCAATTGATACACCTCGGGTTTTGGAGAATATGTTTTTAATATTTTACCCGATAAATACTTTGAAATCCATTTGTTTACAGTTGAAGTAGTGGGGATATTATATTTAACAACTAAATCAGTTAAAGATAGGCCATCATTTATATATTCGTGCACAACTTTAAGCTTAAATTCATTTGAGTAGGTATTATTTCTCTGAATTGGTAAAAGCACCTTTATTCCATGCTTCTTAAATTTATAATAGTTAATCAATAATATTCTAGGAGAACAATTTAAATTTAATTTTTGAATTACATTTTTCATACTATATCCTTCTTCATATAAGCTGAAAGCTTTTTGATAAGTTTCAGGTGATAATTTTCTATGAGTCATAAAAAAACTCCCTTCAAAGTTTACATTTTTAAGTGTCTACTTTGAAGGGAGCATATCA